>VAWT01000184.1 GCA_005883415.1 Actinomycetota bacterium
GCGTGGCTCACGATCTACGCCAACCCCGATCACGTGTTCATGTACGTGGCCGGGCTGCGCTGGGACACATACGACGCGGGCGGGCCGGGAGACGGCTCGAGCGGCATCGGCTGGCACCCGCTGGTTCGCAGCTCGGACGGGTTCGTGGCCAGGCATCCGGAGGGGCTGTGAGGCGCTCGGCGGCGATCGTCGCGGCCGCGGTCCTGGTCGCTGCCTGCGGCGCTCCGCAGCCGGTCGCCCGCAAGCGCTCGAAGCTCGCCATCGCCCAGGCGACACACGAGTACCCATCGCCCAAGCCACCGCCCGAGGTCTCCTCGTCGACGTCGCCGAGCCCGGCTGCGGCCGTGCGAAGCTTCACCACCGCCTACATCAACTGGACGGCGGATACGGTCGCCGCTGACATGCGAGCGCTGGCGGGCCGCAGTATCGGCCAGGCCCGCTCGGCACTGCAGCTCGCCGCGGCCCAGACCGCCTCCGACTACGAGCTCCAGCAGGGCGGCATCTCCAACAGCGGCCGGGTCGAGGTCGTGGCGCCGCTGCCCTCGGCCCGCGGTCAGTACGTCGTGGTCACGCGGGAGTCGACCGCCGCCACCAACACGACCGCTTATGCGGGGCTTCGGCCGGCGTGGCACGTGGCGATCGCCACCGTGTCCGAGGTTGCGCCGGGAGCGTGGGTGGTCAGCGGCTGGCAGCCTCAGAGCTGACCCGCGTTCGAACCGCGTCAGTGCGCCGCCACGTTCAGCGCCACGGCGGTAACGAAGCAGAGCACCGCCAGTCCCCGGATGACGAAGCCCGTGCGGTCGCTGGGCCGGCCGGTGACCATGCCCACGATGGCCGCGACGATCAGCCCTGCGGCTACGACGGCGAAGGCGATCGCCAGCGCGTGAAGCACTAGGGGTCCCCCCGACTACGCGGGCCCGGGGACCAGAAGCGGCTCCAGCCACGCGGGCTCGAGGACCCGAGGCAGCCTGGCCGGGTAATCGGCGAACAGGTCCCGGGCCGGCGCGGCGCAGGAGTGCGCCGCGACGTGATCGTGCAGGTCCTCGAAGGCGTCGAGCAAGCGCACCGTGGCCAGGATCTGAAGCGCGGCGGCGTTGGGTGGGTCGAGCGCCAGGGTCCCGTCCGCCAGCAGACGATCGGCGCGGTCGAGCATCGCGGGGAGCGCCGCCAGGTCGGCGCGCACCCCGGCCTCGGTGGCTCGCCGGCCGTCCGCCTCGATCGTCCTGGCGTAGTAGGCCGCGGCCGGCTTGCTGGCAGCCGCGACGAGACCGGCCGCCGGGAGACCCGCCACGCGGGCCACCCCGCGCCGGAGCTCCGGATTTTCGGCCGCTGCGAACCGAAACAGCCGCCGCGGGACCGGCTGTAGCTCCTCCTCGCCCCACCGCTCGGCCTGCTCCACCCGCGCCCGGGCCGTGGGATCGGCGGGGAACAGAGGTGGCTCTGGCCAGCGCTCATCCACGGCGCGCGCGATCCGCCGCGACCCCTGAATCTTGTGTCCCTCGAGCTTCAGCGCCGGCACTGTCCCGCCCCGAAAGCCTGCCAGCCGCAGATGGACCCTCTGGTTTAGCGGCAGCACGTCGACCAACTCGTAGTCGATGCCCTTGAGGTCGAGCATCTTGCGCGCCGCCTGAGATGGATGGGAGATCGCCATCCAGTAGAGAACAACGGCCATAGGCGGCCCAGGCTACTGCGCTGAGGTCGCCCGGCGCCCGCGGCTTTCTATCCTCACCCCTCGATGTCCTCGCAGTACATATTCACCACGTACAAGCTCTCCCGCCGGTATCCCCCCGACCGGGAGGTCCTCACGGACATCTCGCTTTCGTTCCTTCCGGGGGCGAAGATCGGGGTGCTGGGCTACAACGGAGCCGGCAAGTCGACGCTGCTGCGGATCATGGCCGGGCTCGACACCGAGTTCGACGGGCAGGCCCAGCTCGCGCCCGCGGCGACCGTCGGCCTGCTCGAGCAGGAGCCACAGCTCGACCCGAGCAAGAACGTCAGGGAGAACATCGAGGACGCCGTGGGGGAGACAAAGGCCCTGCTCGAGACGTTCAACGAGCTGTCGATGAACTACTCCGAGGAGACGGCCGACCAGTTCGCTCGCGTTCAGGAGCGGATCGACGCCGTGGACGGCTGGAACCTCGACACCACGCTCGAGATCGCCATGGACGCGCTGCGCTGCCCGCCGGGCGACGCCGATGTCTCGACCCTCTCCGGGGGCGAGCGCCGACGTGTCGCGCTCTGCCGGCTGCTGCTGCGCCAACCCGATCTGCTGCTGCTCGACGAACCCACCAACCACCTTGACGCCGAGTCGGTCGCCTGGCTCGAGCGCCACCTGCACGACTACCGGGGCACGGTGGTCGCGGTCACCCACGACCGCTACTTCCTCGACAATGTCGCGGGCTGGATCCTGGAGCTGGATCGTGGTCGCGGGATCCCGTATCAGGGCAACTACTCCGGCTGGCTGGAGCAGAAGCGTGCGCGGCTTCAGACGGAGGCCCGTCAGGACACCGCCCGGCGCAGGACGATCGAGCAGGAGCTCGAGTGGGTGCGCCTCAACGCCAGCGCCAGGCGCAACAAGCCCAAGGCACGGCTCAACGCCTACGAGGCGCTGCTCGCCGAGGAGCCGAACGTCAAGCTGGACCAGGTCCAGATCCACATTCCGGCCGGGCCGCGGCTGGGGAATGTCGTGGTCGAGGCCCAGGGGCTGCGGAAAGCGTATGGCGAGCAGGTCCTGATCGAAGACCTGTCGTTCACGCTGCCGCCCGCCGGGATCGTCGGCGCGATCGGGCCAAACGGCGCGGGCAAGACGACGCTGTTGCGGATGATCACCGGTGAGGAGCGCCCCGACTCCGGCACTCTTCGTCTGGGCGAGAGCGTCGAGCTCGCCTATGTCGATCAGTCGCGAGACGCGCTCGATCCCTCGAAGTCGGTGTGGGAGGAGATTTCGGGCGGCGCCGACCAGATCAAGTTGGGGGACAGGACCGTCAACAGCCGCGCGTATGTCGCCGGGTTCAACTTCAAGGGCTCAGACCAGCAGAAGCCGGTCGCCAAGCTCTCGGGCGGCGAGCGCAACCGGCTGCATCTGGCGAAGCTGCTGCGCAGCGGCGGCAACCTGCTGCTGCTCGACGAGCCGACCAACGACCTCGATGTCGACACCCTGCGAGCGCTGGAAGAGGCGCTGCTGGCATTTGCCGGCTGCGCCGTGGTCGTCTCCCACGACCGCTGGTTCCTGGACCGGATCGCCACCCACGTGCTGGCGTTCGAGGGCGACTCGCAGGTCCGCTGGTTCGAGGGCAACTTCGAAGCCTACGAGAGCCTTCGCCGCGCCGAGCTCGGCGCTGACGCCGACCGCCCGAAGCGGATCAGCTACAAGAAGCTCGTCCGCGGTTAGTGGCCGCCACCTACGGCGATGGCCACTAGACTCCGGCCCGTGCCGTCCGAGGCCGTTCTGATCACCGGCTGCTCGTCTGGCATCGGCAATGCCACCGCCGAGCACCTGGCCGCCGAGGGGTGGAAGGTGTACGCGACCGCCCGCCGGCCGGAGACGATCGCCGACCTGGCGGAGAAAGGCTGCGAGACGCTGGCGCTCGACGTCACCGACGAGAAGTCGATGGCTGGCGCGGTCGAGAAGGTGTCGCAGGCCGAAGGCGCGGTCGGCGTGCTCGTCAACAACGCCGGCTACAGCCAGTCGGGCGCGGTCGAGAGCGTCCCCATGGACCAGGTACGCCGCCAGTTCGACACCAACGTGTTCGGCCTGTTGCGGATGTCCCAGCTGGTGCTGCCCGGCATGCGCGATCAGCGCTGGGGCAAGATCGTCAACATCGGCTCGATGGGGGGGCGGCTCACCTTCCCGGGCGGAGGTATCTACCACGCGACCAAATACGCGGTCGAAGCCCTGTCCGACGCGCTGCGCTTCGAGGTCCGGGGGTTCGGCGTGGACGTGATCCTGGTCGAGCCCGGTCTGATCGTGACGAGCTTCGGCGACACCGCTTCGGCGACCGTCGGGGAAGTTGGCGACGGGCCGTATGAGCGGTTCAACCGCCACGTGGCGAAGATGACGCAGGCTGCGTACAAGGGACCGATGGTCAAGCTCGGTGGAGGTCCCGAGGCGGTAGCCAAGACGATCGGCAAGGCGCTGAAATCCGGGCGGCCCAGGCCCCGTTATCCGGTCACGCCAAGCGCGCACCTGATGATCAACCAGCGCCGGTTCATGCCGGACCAGCTCTGGGACCTGGTGATGCGCACCCAGTTCCCCACCCCTCGTTGAGAAGAGGCATCGCGGCCCTCGCGGCGGTGGTCGCCGGCCTGGCCGCCGCTCAGGCGTCTGCGCGTCCCCTGCCGCTGAGCATCTTGCACTCCGTCCCGTGGCTTCGCCCGCCGACCGTATTCGCGACCGGGAAGGTCCCGGACCCTGAGGCGGGCGACATATTCGCCGATGCTCAGAACTCCATCCAGGCCGGCCCGATCATCCTCAGCCCGAGCGGGCAGCTGCTCTGGTTCGACGCCTTGCCGAACCGCAGGTTCGCCCACGACGTCAAGGTCCAGAGCTACCAGGGGCAGACGGTGCTGACCTACTGGGACAGCTACGGCGGCGGGGTGGACGTGATCCTCAATCACTCCTACCAGCAGATGGCCACGGTAAGCGCCGGCAACGGCTTCACGACCGGCAACCACGAATTCGAGATCACTCCGCAAGGGACGGCGCTGATCAACGCCTACCGGATCATCCCCGCCAATCTGCGACCTGTCGGCGGGCGGCGCCGCGGCAAGCTCATCGATCAGGCCATCCAGGAGGTCGACATCGCAACCGGCCAGGTGCTGTGGCAGTGGAACGCGCTCGACCACATCCGGCTGACCGCGACGTATGCGGGAAAACCTGGGGCGAAGCCTTACGACTACCTTCATATGAACTCGATCCAGCAACTGCCGAACGGCAACCTGCTCGTTTCAGCCCGCCACACGTGGGCCGTGTACGAGATCAGCAAGCAGACCGGCAGGATCCTGTGGACGTTGGGCGGCAAGCGCTCGACCTTCAGGATCGGCCGCCGAGCGCGGTTCGAGTGGCAGCACGACGCGCGCATGCAGGCCGACGGCACGATCACCGTGTTCGACAATGGTGACGGCCCCTACGCCACTGAATCGCAATCACGGGCGCTGCGAATACGCCTGAACTACAAGCGACGCCTGGCGACGCTCGCGCGCGCCTACACGCATCGCCCGCCTCTGCTGTCGCAGAGTGAGGGCGCGATGCAGGTGCTCTCAGATGGCAACACGTTCGTCGGGTGGGGCGCCAAGCCGTACTTCACCGAGTTTGGCCCGGGCGGCAAGCAGCTATTCGACGCCCATTTCGGCCCGCCCCTGCAGTCGTATCGCGGCTTCCGGTTCCCCTGGTGGGGTCAGCCGACCACCCCGCCGGATATTGCCGCCGCCGCGACGGCCCGGGGCACGAGGATCTTCGCGAGCTGGAACGGAGCCACGGACGTCGCCTTCTGGAACGTGCTGGCCGGCCCCAGCAGCGGCGCGCTCAGCCCCGTGGGCCAGTTCCGCAAGACGGACTTCGAGACGAAGATGTGGATCGCCTCGACCCAGCCGTCCGTCGCCGTCCAGGCGCTGGGTGGCGACGGCCGGGTGCTAGGGACCTCGAACGTCGTCGCGCGCTAGCGCTAGCGCTCGAACGAGATCCCCGGCTCGAGCCTGCGGGCGAACGCCGCGATCAGGCGGGCGGCGGCCTGGATGTCCTCGACCGCGGCCAACTCGACAGGCGAGTGCATGTAGCGGACGGGCACCGACACGAGCCCGGTCGGGACGCCCCCGCGGCTCGCGTAGATGGCGTCGGCGTCGGTGCCCGTGCGCCGGCCGATCGACTCGACCGTGAACGGGATCTCATCCGCCTCGGCCGCCTCGTGGAGAAGCTCGAACACGCGCGGGTGAAGCGCCGTCCCCCGCGCGATCACCGGCCCGGAGCCCAGAGTGTGCTTCGTACGTTCGCCGAGCTCGACCCCCGGCTGATCGGTCGCGAATGTGACGTCCAGCGCGATCGCCACGTCCGGCTCGAGCGCGAACGCGCTCGTCTGAGAGCCGGCGAAGGTCGTCTCTTCTTGGACGACAGCCAGCGCCACCACGTCGCCCGGGGCGCCTCCGCCCTCCGCCACCAGGCGTGCCGCCTCGGCCGCGACGTAGCACCCGACGCGGTTGTCGAGCGCGCGCGAGACGACGATCTCCTCTCGCAGCTCCTCAGGGTCGGCATCGATCACCGCCACGTCCCCCATCCGCACCAGCTTGCGTGCTTCCTCGCCGTCCTTGGCGCCAATGTCGATGTGGAGCCGCTTGAGCTCCGGGATCTTCTTGCGATCCTCGTCCTCGAGCAGGTGGATCGGCTTGCGGCCGATCACTCCTCCAAGCGCGCCGCCGCGGGTCAGGAGCCGGACGCGCTGGCCGATCAGAACCGTCGCGTCCCATCCGCCGACCTGGCCAAAGTGCAGGAAGCCCTCGTCGTCGATATGGGTGATGTGCAACCCGATCTCGTCGATGTGGCCCACGACAGCCAGCCTGGGTCCGCCGGCCGCACCTGGGATGACCGCGCGGGAGGAGCCGAGGCTGTCGCCGGCGACCTCGGCGGCAAACGAGGAGCACCATTCGCGCCACGCCCGCGCCGCCTCCCCCTCATGGCCAGAGGGGCCAGTGGCGCTCAGAAGCTTTCTGAGGGCGTCGGGGATCACGGCGGCGTTGCTCCGTAGGTATTGGTGGGCTTCGGCTTGGAATCGAAGAAGGCCTTC
>VAWT01000321.1 GCA_005883415.1 Actinomycetota bacterium
GGCGTAGCGCTTGGCTTCGTCGTAGACGCTGCGCGGGCCGACCGGATTGACGTTGCCCCAGTAACCCTCGCACTGCGGGTGCTGCTGCGGATCGCCATAGACCTCGCTGGTCGAGGCCAGCACGAATCGCGCGCCTTTCTCGACGGCAAGACCCAGCGCGTGCAGCGTTCCCAGACTGCCCACCTTGAGTGTCTCGATGGGCAACCGCAGGTAATCGGCCGGCGACGCCGCAGACGCGAGATGAAGCACCAAGTCGACTGGGCCGGGAACGTGCACGAAATCGGTGACGTCGCACTTGATCAGGCGAAATCGTGGCTCGCCGAGTAGATGCGAGATATTTGCCGGCGTGCCGGTGAGGAAATTGTCCAGGCACAGGACAGCCGTACCCCGACGAAGCAATTGTTCACACACGTGCGACCCAAGAAACCCGGCCCCACCTGTGACCACGGCCCTGCTGAACCTGGTGCTCACCGCAAGCCCCCCTCGCTCTACTCACCACCTCGTACCCGCACCGGGGTGGCGTGAAACGTGGTCGGACGTTTGCGAACCGTGATCGGCGGGTAACGAGTTCGCGTGCGTCGCGCGAGGGGGCCGCGGTGAGCGGCGGGGTCACGGTCGTCATCGCCACCCGCAATAGACGCCAGGAACTGATGCGCACCCTGTGCCGGTTGCACGAACTGGTTCCGGCACCACCGGTGGTGGTGGTCGACAACGGCTCGACCGACGGCACTGTTCAGGCAGTGTGCGAGCAGTTCACCGGGACAGTCGCGCTGGCGTTGCCGCGTAACTACGGCGCCGTCGCGCGCAACTTCGGCGTACTTGCGGCGCATACTCCCTACGTCGCCTTCAGCGATGACGACTCATGGTGGGCGCCGGGAGCGCTGCAGCGCGCCGCGGCAGTATTGGACAGCAACCCGAGCCTTGGCTTGGTGGCGGCCCGGACTCTTGTCGGCCCGGAGGAGCGTCCCGACCCGGTGACCCCGCTGTTGGCGCACAGCCCGCTGCCCCGCGCGCCGGACGCGCCCGGTCCGTCTGTGCTCGGTTTCCTGGCGTGCTCGGCGGTGCTTCGCAGACGGGCGTTCTGTGAGGTCGGTGGTTTCAGCAGCGTGCTGTTCTTCATAGGGGAGGAGCAATTGTTGTGCTACGACCTGGCCACAGCGGGGTGGGATCGGGCATACCTGCACGACGTCGTCGCTCATCACCATCCCTCCATGGACCGGGCCGATCCGCAGCGTCGCCGGGTGGCCGAGCTGCGCAACGCCCTGTTGACTGCGGTACTGCGCAGGCCGCGACCGGTGGTCATCGCCGCAGCGACGGCACTCGCCCGGCGCTCGATGCGTGACGTGGCCGCACGCACGGCGTTACGTGAGGCACTGGTCCGGCTACCGGCGGCACTGCGGCGGCGAGTTCCGCTGCCCCCAGCCGTCGAGCAGCAGGTCCGCATGCTCGAAGGCGGTGCCCGGTGACCGGCGGCCGGGTCACGGTGGTGATCATCACTTGGAACCGCAAGGCGGAGCTGTTACACACCCTCGAGCGGATGACCGCACTTCCCGACCAAGCTCCCGTGGTAGTAGTCGATAACGGCTCCACCGACCACACCGCCGACGCCGTCGCCGAGCGATTCGGTCAGGTAACGCTGCTTCGCAGCGTACGCAACCTCGGTGCTGTGGCCCGCAACCAGGCGGTTCGAGACATCAGCACGCCTTATGTGGCGTTTTGTGACGACGACACCCGGTGGCGGCCCGGTGCGCTGACCCGCGCTGCCGACCTGCTCGACGCGTATCCGGAGCTGGCCTCGGTGACCGGCCGGATCCTGGTGGCTCCAGCCATGACCGAGGATCCCATCACCCCTGAGCTGCGAAACTCTCCCATACCGGGGCCATCCTGGCTGCCTGGCCCAGCTCTGCTCAGCGTCCTCGCTGGCGCAAGCATGTTTCGTGTCACGGCCTTCCGGGAGGTCGGTGGGTTCTCGCCCCGGCTGTGGCTGGGCGGTGAGGAGGAGCTGCTCGCCCTGGACCTCGCCGCCGCCGGTTGGTGGATGTGCTGGGCGCCGGAAGTGGTGATCGAGCACGCCCCGTCTGCTTCCCGGGACCCGCGACGGCGGCGGCAGCTGGGAATCCGCAACACCCTGTGGACCGCGTGGCTGCGCCGTCCGTTACCGAGCGCGCTGCGCCGGACGGCCACGATGCTGGGCTCGGTACCTCGGGACTGGGCCAGCGTAATGGCCTTCGCCGAGGCCTTAGGGGGGCTGGCGTGGGTGGTGCGGGAGCGTCGGGTGGTGCCGCCGGAGGTGGAGCACGGGCTACAGCTGTTAGAGGAGCCGCAACGGCACTCGCCTGCTCGCCGGTATGTGGGCTGAGGCCGGTGGCGGATGTTTCGACGAGCTGTGCGCGGGTAGCCAGAGCCGGTAAGCACTCCAGCCAAAGGGTCTCATCACCGACCGCGATATCGTCGTCAAAGTGATAGCCGCTGCCAATGATCCCCGCGCTGTCCATGTCGGTGAGCTTGCGCAAGGCGAGGCCGTTACGGTCGGCGCAGACGACAGCGCTGAGGAGATGCTGGCGACCATGCGCCGACACCAGATTCGTCGGCTGCCGGTGATCGATGGCCAGCAAGTGATCGGCATCGTCGCTCTGGCCGATGTGGCGCGGGCTCTGAGTGACCCCCCGGTGGGCGCTCTGGTCGATGCGCTGGCGGTCGACAGATAAAGCGTGGAGGTATTTGTCTGATGGCTCTTGACCCAGCGGTCAACGTCGGCCGGAAGGTCTGGCGTCCGTGTTCGCATTGCTCACATAAGGATGGTCTCTACCTGCTCGATTCGGACGCCAACCTGGTATACGTGCAATGCCCGCAATGCCATACCTGCTGGTGGTTCGACACGGGGAATGGTGTCGGTCGGCGCCCGAAGGATGCTGCCGAAGCTCCGCAGTGGCCTGGCCGCTCAGCGTAACCATTTTTAGGCTCCGCGCGTTATCGCCGAGCTAAGCGGCTTGGCGGGTTTCGGCGGTGGCTACCATCGCGACCGTAGCTGGTGGGATCCGAATTCCTGGGCGCATCACCGGGCTCGTGGGGTCCGCCGCTCGACGGGATCCAGGTCGAAGGGCAGGTGCGGCTCGGCCTGATACCAGTACGCGACTGAGGAGTAGTCGTCGCTACGTTTGTTCGCATGCCCGTGCTCGATGCTGACCCGGATGGAGCGCTCGAACGGCACGGGATCCTCGATATGGAAGCGGTACAGGCTGATTTGCCCGCTCCAGTTGTCGCCACCAGGCAAGGTGATGCCGTGATACGGCGCGTGGTAGGTCTGGGTCGGGCACCAGGCAGTGTTGAAGTAGTCCTCGGTGCCGGTGCCGTGCAGCGCTGGAGGCCACTTCTCACCATCGATGAAGATCATGTCATCACCCTCGCCGTACCAATTCCACTTCGTAGTGTCGCGAAGGTTGTGAATGTTGAGCACGCAACCGACGTAATGCCCGCGTCCGGTCGCCTCCAGAATGGTGTAATTCGCTTTTCCGTCGAGATTTTCTCCCGAGAGCAGGAACTCGGCGTTGCTTTCGCTTCCCTGTTCTGTTCCGATGCAGGGGTTGGTGCGTCGCCATTGGGCATGGAACCGCCCGATGCCGTCTTCTAGCTCGTCGAGCTCCTCGTAGTCGATGTAGTAGTAGAAGAACACCGTCTCTTCCGCCAGCTCACTGGTGATCTCCAAGCGGGCGCCCGCGCCGAACGGCATGTGGAAAAAGCAGTTGAACCCCTTTCCGTCCTCAGGACTCATCTGAAGCGGGGCGGAGACGAAGTTCGTGGTGCGGCCGTGCCCGACTCCGAAGAAGTCCCCGAGCGGGACGGCGATACTGGGATGCGCTTCGCCGTCCCAGTAAGCGCGGAGCACGAGCCGCCGGAGGTAATCGGGTTCGCGCATCCAGGGGTCGCGGATCATGCGCTCGTTGGCGACGGTAACCCAGATGTGATTGATCGTGCCGGCACCCTCGATGGCTGCGAGGGTCGCGCTTTGTCCCGGTCGGAGTGTGAGGCGGTCGTCGTTTCCGCCCGTGCGGTCCCAGCTGGATGCGCGCCGCCTGCGGGTGCTGCGCAACCGCGGTAGATCTCGCAGGCTCGAACCGTAGGCGCCGTAATTGACGGTCATGCTGTGCCTCCGGCGCGCTCGGCCAGCCGGATCCCGCGGCTGTCCCGAAATGCCGCTTCCAGTGATTCCAGGCTGCGTTCCT
Source organism: Actinomycetota bacterium (assembly GCA_005883415.1). Classification (GTDB taxonomy): domain Bacteria; phylum Actinomycetota; class Thermoleophilia; order Solirubrobacterales; family Solirubrobacteraceae; genus Palsa-465. The sequence goes on from VAWT01000321.1 coordinate 4,224, forward strand.
TGGTTTCGGGCACCATCCACCAGACGACCGGGAAGAGCACCACGCCGATGGCGGCAAAGACGATGAAGGCGCTACCTATGCCG
>VAWT01000322.1 GCA_005883415.1 Actinomycetota bacterium
GTGTGTGGGGCGTCGAGCTTGTCGAGGACGCGATTGAGGTCTTGGCGGGTGAACTTCCAATCGAATGGCTGGGCGATCTGTTGGTAGCGGCGGCCGAAGTTGAGTAGGTGCTGCTCGAGTGTGTCGAGGTCGGTGAAGTTGTTGGGTTGGAGCGCTTTGCGCTGCACGATCGAGAAGTAGATTTCGGCTTGGTTGACCCAGCTGGCGTGCACGGGGGTGTGCACGAGGATCAGGTTGCGCCAGGTGCCTTGCAGGCGGTCGATTGAGCGTTGGCCGCGGTGCGCGGAGCCGTTATCAACGATCACGAACACGCGCTGCGCCTTGCTGTAGGGCTTGATGCTCATGAACTGGTCGACGAGCGCGTCGAACGGTTCGATCCCGTCCTTGGGCGCGCAACGGTCGAAGATCCGGGCGTGCTTGACGTCCCAGCCGGCGAGGTAGCACAGCGCTCCTTGGCGCCCGTATTCGTGTTCGACCAGCTGGCCGTCACCGCCGGGCTTCGGTGCTTCGCCGGGGTGCTTGCGAGCTCTGGCTTGGATCGAGGGCTTCTCGTCGCAGCACACAACGAAGTCGCCCGGATGCAGCAGTTCGCCTTCCCAGCGCCCCTGATAGAGGTCGAGGATCGGCCCGGCCTTTTGCCTGAACTGCGGATCGCGCGGGAAGATCCAGGAGCGATAGTTCCACGGGCGGATCGCGTCCTCGGACAGCCACCGCCAGACCGTCACCGGAGATCTGCTCGACGATCCCGCGGGCGACCGCCTCGCGCGCGAGTTCCTGCGAGGACCAGCGCGAGAGCGGCACGCCCTGCTCTGCGGGCAGCTCGCATGCCAGCGCGATCACTTCAGCGCGTACCTGTGGGGGGGAAAGTCGAGGGCCGGCCCCGCCTCGGTCGGTCCTCGAGCCCGGCCATGCCTTGCTCGAAGAACCGCTTGCGCCACTGCGACACAACTTCGCGGCGGCAGTTCAATCGGTGTGCGATCTGATCGTTGCGTAGACCCTGTGCGGCGAGTAGCACCATCTGGGCGCGAGTCACCTGCCAATACGGCAACGTATATGAGCGCGCCAGTAACTCCAGCGCAGAGCGTTGCCCATCGGTTAGCTCGATGCGATACGGGCTGTGTCTGGGCATCTAGACCCCTCAACCAGAGGACAGGATGCCACAGACGCTACGGTCACGCCCGGACGTCTAATACGTGCTGTTATTTACGAGCAGGACCACAAGTCCGTCGAGAACGGTGGCTCCGCGGGCTCGCGCATCGCGAAGCAGCGGCGTGCACGGGGGGTTCGGGATGACATCGGCGACCACCATCCCCGGCCGCAGGCTGTCGGGGTCGAGGTTGAGCCGGCCCTCGACGTCGGGGAAGAGCCCGATCGAGGTCGCGTTGACCACGATCTCGGTTCCGTCCGGCACCCGGTAGGTTCTGTCCCAGACGACGAAATCGGCTCGAGCCTGCGTACGCTCATTCAGGAGCGCAACGAGCTCAGTCCCGCGGCCTCGATCGCGGTTGATGACCGTGAGCGAGGCCGCGCCGGCGAGAGCGGACTCCACCGCGATCGCGCGCGCTGCGCCGCCTGCGCCAAACAACACGAGGGACCTGCCGGCGGGATCGATGACGGTGCGCAGCGCGGTAAGAAATCCCTGCCCATCGGTGTTCGCGCCGATCCAGCGACCATTGCGGCGGATCACGCAGTTGACGGCGCCGATCACCGCGGCCGAGTCGTCCAGACCATCGAGATGCTCGATGACGGCTACCTTGTGCGGGATTGAACA
>VAWT01000323.1 GCA_005883415.1 Actinomycetota bacterium
GTACTGAAGGTGGAGGTGTGGCTCACCGATCGGTTGTCATCACCGATCGCGTACGCGCTAATGGTGTAAGTCTTGCCGTAATCCAGAGGTTTAGTGGTCTTCCAACTCGTGCCATCTGAATCGAGCTGACCAGGGACCGCGTCACCCTTTGGATCGGTCACCGACACGTCTTTGAGCTTTCCCTTGGCGACGGACACGGTGACGGTCGTCACCGGTGATAGGCCGGTGGCATAATCTGGCGGATCGGTGGTGATAACCGCCACCGGCGGGGCCGGCACCGAGGTGCGCGCGGGCACTGGCGGACTCGTCGCCGGCTCTTGACGCGTGCTGCACCCTGCCACCAACGTGCTGACAAGCAGTAACAATGTGATAACAACCCCCCATTTGCCGCGCCCTGACCTGGTACTCCAAGTGTTCCGACCCCCGACCGCCGGACACGACTTGCTCACCCGCACGAAACCACCATTTCCATTGAGCCACTACGAAGATTGACCTGCTGCCCCACACCGACTGGCCTAACGAGCATGAGCCCCATGTGTAGCGACGCACACCGGTCTCACCGGTTGCTTGTAACCTGATTGGGACCATCCCGTGACGGCGTTCTAGCGTGCTCGCGGTCGCGCCGGCCTGGCCGATGCCGACGTCGTTAGCTCAACTGGCAGAGCAGCTGGCTCTTTATAGCGGGTTCATATGACCAATTCTGGCCCTGTCTTACGTACCACCGAATTTGCCATTAAGTCGGCCACTGGTGAAGTGATGCCGACTGGCACGCTGTAGATAAAGGGCTGGACGTCACCGCCGAAGAATTTCGCGACGAACTACCGAAGAAATTTGATCAGGCTATCAAAGCGCTAACCTCGCCATGACCACGGTGACAGCGCCGGACTGATGAACGTCGAAGAGATCTTGAAGTCGAAGGGTCGATCTGTCCAGACCATCGAGGCTGATGAGACCATCGCCGAAGCGGTCGGCCGGCTCAATGGACCTCCACAGATTGGGGGCTGGTCGTTCGCGATGCGCTAGGGCAGCATCCATTTGTCGGCATGCTTAGGGCTTGCTTTGAATCAAGTTAGTTGGGTTCGGGTGTGTCGCGGGTTGGGTACAGGGTGTAATTCCAGTCGCCGTGGAATGTGTGTCGGGTGATCGGGAGGGCCGCCATCTCTTGGTCGCTGATCTTGATCCCGGTGGGGTAGCTGGCGGTGTCGAGGGTGGCGGTGACGGTCAGGCCGGTGGCGGTGGTGGTCGCGCCGATTAGCTGGAGGATGGTCTCGTGGCTGGTCAGGGGCCTGCCACGCCAATTCATGGTGATCTGGGAGAACAGCCGGTGCTCGATCTTGTTCCACTTGCTGGTGCCTGGGGGTAGGTGGCAGACGCGGATGGTCAGGCCGGTTTCGGCGGCCAGAGCGGCTAGCTCGGTCTTCCAGGTGCGGCGCCGGTTGCCGTTGGAGCCGCCACTGTCCGCGGTGATCAACAGGCGGTCGGTATCCGGGTAGGTGTGCCGGCCGTGGGTGTTCCACCAGGCCCGCAGGGTGTTCACAGCGAACGCGGCGGTCTCGTGGTCGGTGCCGACGGACACCCATCCGGCGTTGGCGCCCAGGTCGTACACCCCGTAAGGGATCGCCTTGCCGGCCTCGCCGAGGAAGTCGTGGACCTGCACCTTCTCCGGATCGCCGACGGGTCGGTAGTCCTTGCCGCTGTTCTTGTACTGGCCCACGAGTTCCTTTTTCTTGCAATCCACGCTGACCACCGGTGTCCCAGCGGCCAGGCACGCCGCGACGGTGTCGTGGATGTGCTGAAACTGGGCGTCGCGGTCGGGGTGCTGGCTGCCCTCCAAGGTCTTGGAGTTGGCCTGCAAGCGGTAACCGGCCTCGTGCAGCAGCCGCCCCACCAGCGTCGCCGAGACCCGATGTCCTTGGGCGCACAACTGAGCGGCCAGGCTGCGCAACGACTTCGAGGTCCAGCGCAACGGGGTCATCGGATCCCCCCGCGAGTCGGGATCGACCAACTTGTCCAACGCCGCAGGCAGCGCAGGATCGTGCTGCTCAGCGCGCCGACGCCCACCCCCAGCACCACGCGAACGACCCACCGGCAACGGCCACGGATCATCAAGCTCGCTGCGTCCACGCCGCACCGTGTCCGGCGACACCGACACCGCCTTGGCGACCATCCCTACCCCACCCGAGCCCAGCTCCCGAGCCTCAGCACCCAGCCACACCCTGCGCTGCCGCTCGGTCAGATGCGGCTTAATCGCGTCGTAACGACGCACCAGAGACTCCATGACCGCGGACATAGCACAGACCGTAGCCATCAC
>VAWT01000324.1 GCA_005883415.1 Actinomycetota bacterium
CACGAACCCGACGAGCAATCCGAAGACGAGTCCGACGACGACGTCCTGCGACACGAAGCGCCACCAAACGAAGTGCTTGCCGCTCACAGTCAGCGCCGAGGCCAGCGCCAGGACCGCGGGAAGGGCCAGCGCGTCGTTCAGCCCCGACTCGAGATTGAGTGAGTGCCGGATCGCCCGCGGCACACGTGGGTTCGTGACCACGGCGGATGACAGCACCGGGTCGGTGGGGGAGAGCAGGGCTCCGACGAGAAAGGACTCGGTCCACGTCAGGTCGGTCAGCAACTTGGTCGCCGCCGCGACGATCAACGCCGTGAGCGGCATCGCGAGCACGAGCTTGCGCAGCGGCAGGGCCCAGTGTTGCTGGAGCATCTCGGCGTCGACCTCGAGGCCGTCGCGGAACAGGATCACGATCAGCGCCACGATGGCCAGGTCGCCGACGAACGGCGAGCGCGCATCGAAGTGAAGTGCCCCGGTGACGCCGGGGCCGAGCACGAAGCCGATCAGCACAAAAACCGAGGTCAGCGACAGCACTGTGCGCCCGGCGATGCCCGACACGAGCGCTCCAGCCACCAGCACGCAGCCGAGCACGAGCAGCGCGAGCTCGAAGTGCTTCGTATCGGCCGCCAGCAGCAACGGCATCTGCACGTGCGCGACGGCCACCCGGTTAGAGTTGCAGAGTCACGAGAGAGGAGCGGTGTGCAGATCACCGTCTTGGGCAAGTCACCGGCCTGGCAGGATGCCGGCGGGGCGTGCAGCGGGTATCTGGTGCAGGAGGACGACTACACGTTGTTGCTCGATTGCGGCAACGGCGTGTTCTCCAAGCTGCGCCACTACCGCGACTACGTCGACGTCTCCGCGGTGCTCGTCACCCACCTGCACGCCGACCATTTCCTCGACCTGATCCCGTTCAGCTACGCGCTCACCTACGCCCCGCGCCAGCAGCCCGTGCCGGTCGCCGGCTGGCCCGGCACCGACAAGCCCGCGCGGCCTCACCTGTACGCGCCGCCCGGCGCCGCCGAGGTGTTTCGCCA
>VAWT01000185.1 GCA_005883415.1 Actinomycetota bacterium
GCTCGAGCTCCGAGATCGTCTGCTCCGCGCTCACATGGTGGACGGTCGCCATTCCCAGTCGAGCGGCCGGGTCGAGATTGAACGGCAGGTCGTCGACGAACACGCATGCCTCCGGCTCCACGCCAATCCGCTGGGCTCCGAGCTCATACATCTCGGTGGCCGGTTTACGGATCCCGACCTCGCCCGAGATCACGACCCCGTCGAACAGCTCGTTCAGCTGGGAACGGTCATAGCGCCGGGTGCCCCAAGAATTCGAGATCAGGCCGGTCCGGATGCCCGCCCGGCGAGCTGCCCGCACCGCGCTCAGCATCGGTTCGTCGGTCTTTGACCCCGCGAACATCCGATCGATCAGCCCTGGCGCACTGACTCCGAGCAGCTCGGCCAGCTGGGGTTCAAACTCCTCCTCCTGGACCATCCCGGTCTCCAGGCCGATCAGCAGCTCCCGGCAGGCGCGATCGCTGCGGAACCGTTGCCCGATCGTCTCCGGTGCCAGCCCCTCGACCTCGCAGAAGGCGCGAAAGGAATCGAACAGGTTGCTGGTCAACACCCCGCCGTAGTCGATCAGCAGGCCGCGGTAGCGCCCGCGGCCGTCAGAGTCCATGTTGGGAGACTTCGACCGCGCGCCGTGCCAGCTCGACCACACCCTCGCCGAACGCCTTCAGGTAGGGGTCGTCGGTCGAACCGGCAACCGCGCGCTTGTAGTTGCCCTCCATGAACACGATCGCCTTCCACAATGCGAGCGTCACATACCAGGTAAGCGCCCGCATCGATCGCCCGGAGCGCTCCTCGTACAGGGCGATCATCTCTTGCCGCGTCGGGAAACCCTCGCGTCGTGTGACGCCCTGGAGGTCGTACATGCCGACACTTGGGTCGTCGGCCTGAAGCCAGAACATCATCAGGTAGCCGAGATCGGCGAGGGGATCGCCGATCGTCGCCATCTCCCAGTCGAAGATCGCGATCAGATGCGCCGGTGGAGCGGCCGCCAGCATCGTGTTCCCGAGCCGATAGTCGCCGTGCACGATCGTTGCCGGGGGAGACTCCGGGATGTTGGCTCGAAGCCACTCGCCGACGGTTGCTACTTCGGATATGTCGCGGGTGCGGTTGTGCTCCCAAAGGCCGATGAAGCGACGGAGCTGTCGCTCGAGATAGCCCGTCGGCTTGCCGAAACCCTCGAGCCCGACCGCCCGCCAGTCAACCGCGTGTAGCTCAACGAGTGCGTCGATCAACTCTTCCGACATGCGTCGGTGCTCGGCAGGCGTGTCTAGCTCCGGCGGGATGTCGTTGCTCACCACCACGCCCTCGAGGCGCTCCATCACGTAGAACGGGGCGCCGATGACCGAAGGGTCATCGCATACCCCGAGGACCTTGGGTGCGCGCACTGGCGTCGGCTCGAGCGCCCGCAGCAGCCGTGCCTCGCGAAGCACATCGTGGGCGCTGGGAGGCAGCGGACCGCGCGGCGGGCGCCGCAGCACGACGCCGGTCGATAAAGAGAACGTGACGTTCGAATGGCCCTCGCCGATCGGGGAGGCCTCGATTGCGGGCGGGGCCGCGAGCCCGTTGCCGCTTAGAAACTCGAGTAGCGGATCGAGCACCAGCAGGGGCTCGCGGGCGTTCTCAGCCACTTCCGCGTGCGTGCGGACGATGTCGTCGGGGGCGAGCGTGAGGCTCATCGATCGCGCAGCGTAACCGCTCGGTCGCCGGTCGGGCCGCTGCTCGGTCGCTGCTCAGGCTGCCAGCGGGGTGCCAGTCTTGGAACGCACTACGCGGTCGAAGCGCCAGCCGCGCAGCTGGTCGGAATCGCCAGCCAGCCCCACGACCGTCGCGCCCGTCCGGTTCTCGATCGCCTGCAGCAGTGCGGCCAGCCTGTCGCGCCGGGCAATGCCGACTTCGGACTCATCCGAGCCCCAGTCGGGCGCCCGTTCGTCGAGCAGGACCGTTACCCGGTCAGGTCGGCATCGGATGAGGCCGTTGAGCAGCTCTTCGGAGCCGTCCTCGGGTCTGATTACCGCCAGTACATCGGTCATGGCGCCAGTCTTCTGCGCTTTTCTAAGGGAAGGGTGAACTCGTCTGATGAGTTTCGTAGTGATCGGGTGAACACCCATGGCTACCCTCAAACCGATGCCCGAATTGCCCGAAGTAGAGATCACGGCCCGCCTGATTTCAGATGCGGTCACCGGGGCGCGAATCAGCTCGGCGCTGGCGCCAGGGGTCAATGCGCTTAAGACCTACGACCCGCCGCTGTCCGCCGTCGAGGGCAGGACGGTCAAAGGCGTCAGGCGTCGCGGGAAGCTCTTGAAGATCGAGCTCGAGGACGAGCTGACGCTGCTCGTCCACCTGATGTCAGCCGGGCGACTTCAGCTATTCGATTCCCCGTCGTCTCTACGCGACCGTACGTCGCGGTTCCTGCTTCGGCTGGACGACGGCCGCGAGTTGCGCCTGAGGGAATTCGGCTCAAAGCAGCGGGCGTGGCTCAAGGTGCTGCGCTCAGAGCAGGTGACCGACGAGGAGACGGTGAGCTCGCTCGGTCCGGAAGCCTGGCCCGACCCGCCGCCCCTGATGGACCTGCTCGACGCTCCCCGGCCGCTCTACGCGCTGCTCCGCGACCAGCACGTGCTGGCCGGCATCGGCCGATCGTGGGTCGACGAGATCCTGCACAGCGCGCAGATCTCCCCGTTCAAGCGCGGGTCGGATCTGGACTGCGACGAGGCCGAGCGTCTGCGGGCGTCGATGATCGCCCGCCTGGGTGGGGCGATCGCCCACTACCAGCAGGCGATGTCTCTGCCCATCCCGGACAAGCTGCCGATGCCCCTCACGGTTCACCGTCACAACGGCGAGCCCTGTCCCCGCTGCGGCGATCGGCTCGAGGCCGTGTTCTACGAGGACTACGTGATGTGCTACTGCCCGACCTGTCAGACGGAGGGCAAGCTGATGAAGGACCGGCGGCTGTCGCGGCTTTTGAAATAACTGCGGAGCCGGCGTGCTGGCCGGTCTCGAAAGGCCCGCGCTACTGAAGGCCCTCGCGCGCTTCGCGTACGAGCGTCACCGCTTCGGGGAACACGATCGCCATCACCGATCGAAGCTGCTCCGCCTGCTCCGAGGTCGTGCCCTGGATGTTGGAGCGCTGGATGGCAGCGACCGTTAGATCGACCGCCAGCTTGATCGCGTTATCCGCCCAAGCCAGCCGCTGCGCCCCCTGCATCTGCTCGGCGAATTCTCCCAGCCTGCGCTGGAGCTCTTCCGGATCGCCAAACAGATCACCTAGGCCGCCGCCTTCCATCACAAATTAGGTTAGCGCCGCCGCGCTAGGACCGCGATCGTCCCTCCGCGGCGGGCGACCCCCGCGAGCACCTCGGCGAGCGCCGCGAACGGCGCCAGCGGAAGTGCGAGCGCCGTGATCGCCAAATCTCCTGATCGCATGGGCGCGTTGCGCTTCAGCAGGTTGTACAGGTAGGAGGGATGCCTCGTCCCACGGTTGACGAGCGACTGCCACATCCCGAACGCGTTGTGCTCGGCCAGAACGTGATGGGTCCGGACCGGCTCGAAGCCGGAGGCGGTCAGCAGCGACCGGATCCCAGCCGGGGTGAAGTGCACGCGGTGTCTGGGGACGTCGAGGTGGTACCACCGTGCTCCACCGAGGAGGGCCTGCGCGCTCGCCAGATTGGGCACTCCGACCAGCAGCGCCCCGCCCGGACGAACCCAACCACGCATTCGCAAGAGGGCGCGCCTCGGATCGTCGAGGTGCTCGAGCACGTGCCAGATCGTCACGGCGTCCAGCGTGCCTTCCTCCACGTCTGCCTGCTCGATTCCGACCCGCTCGAGCCGCACCTCATCCTCGAGCCTCGCCTCATCCATGCCACGCGGGGAGGGTTCGATCCCGCGGGCGTCGTAGCCTGCTGCCAGGGCGCTGGTCACGAATCGGCCCCTCCCGGCGCCCACGTCGAGCAGTCTCGCGCCGGGCGCGCCCAGCGGCCGCAGCATGGCCAGGCGCTGGCGGTCAAACCCCCGCAGAACCGGCCGTGCCAGACGGTGAAAGCGCGGCGCCGCTATCCCGTAGGCGCCGCTTTCGTGGAGCCTTGGCGGCGGCTCGCCAAGTGTCACGGCGCTGCCGCAACGATCACAGCGCGCCAGCGCGAAGCGGCTGTCTGCAAACCGCGGCTCGGAGCTCGGGACCGAGCGCCACCTCGATAGCCGGCCGCCGCACGCCGGGCAGGGGCCGCTTGTCATCGGTGCGAGTGTAGGGCCGTACACTGGTGGCGCCCGGTGCCTCCTTCCCAAACAAACGTAGTCCTGCTCCGCCGCGTCGAGCGCGTGATCGGCGCGCTCGCGCCTCTGCTCGATCTCCTGCTGGCAGCCGGCGATCGGGCCTCGCGCTTGTTGGAGCGCGACGACCGCGACTATGTTCCCCCGCGGATGGCCCGCGAAGGGGAGTCCGCTCCCCGCGGGCTCCGTCGGCCGATTGCCGCGGTGGCGACGCAGGACCGCACGCCGAGAGGCTCGGTGTGAGCGCCACCACGGCCTCCGGGCGGCTCTCCTACGAGGCCCGCGTCCGTCCGCGCCAAGCGGCCGTGGCCGCCGCGGCCGGGATTCTGCTGGTGGTCTCAGCAGCGCTGCAGCTCGCTGGGCCGCACGCCAACGTGGCCGAGCTGACGCTCGGGCTGCTCTCGGGGGTCCCAGCGTACATCCGCTACATCGCGCTCGTGGGCGCCCCGCTGGCCGCCGTGGGGATCGTCGGCTACATCGCCGCCTACGGCGTGCAGGCCCAGCACTTCGTGCGCCACGGCAGCCAGACCTACCCGCAGGCCAATCATCTGATGAGCGCCCCCGTCCTGGCGGTGTTCCAGGTCATGGACTACGGGGGAGAGCTGCTGTTGGGGGTGGCATTCGTGCTGGTCTCGATGCAGGCCATGCGGGTGGGGCTCCTCACCCGGTTCATGGGATACCTGGGCATCATCGCCGGGATCCTCGTGCTGTTCGTGATCACTCCCGTCCCGATCGTCCAGGCCTACTGGCTGGTCGGGCTCGGCGTGCTGTTCGCCGGCCGCTGGCCGTCGGGGATGCCACCGTCCTGGCAGACGGGAAGGGTCGAGCGCTGGCCGTCCTCGCAGGAGATGCGTGAGCAGCGAACGCGCTCGGCCAATGGCAAGCAGCGGGCAAAGCCGGCGGCCCGGACGCCATCCCCCGCGGAGCCGACCGGAGTGACGAGCGGCGGTCAGACCGCCGGGACGGCGACGGCCAGAGGTCCGAGGAGCACCACCCCCAAGCGCAAGCGCAAGCGGCGTAAGTAGGGCAAACCCGCCCACCGGCTGCCGCTCGTCGGCTCCAGATGACCGTTCGGGGGCACACCAGCGCCGTTCAGCGATCCGCCATTGTCCGCGACCAGGCTGCGCTGTAACGCTCCTGCCAGTCCTTCCAACCAATAAGGAGGCGGAGCAGATGGAAGCAAGTCGAATGCCGGGTGCGCGGGAGGCCGATGTGGCGCCAGCGCCGACAACCGAGCCGACCGGCGGGCGTCTCGCCGGATGGACGCCGGCCGATCCCGGGCCGTTGGGCCTGGCAGGGTTCGCGGGCACGACGTTCGTGCTCAGCATGGTCAACGCGAATCTGGTGGGAGCTAGAGCGCTCGGCGCGGTGTTGCCGCTGGCGATCGCCTACGGCGGCCTGGCCCAGCTCTTGGCCGGTATGTGGGAGTTCCGGACCGGCAACACATTCGGCGCCGTGGCGTTCAGCTCGTTCGGTGCGTTCTGGATCTCGTTCTACTTCCTCTTCAAGGTCGTCGGGCCCGTAGTCGTTGGCCCGCACGGGATATCGTTGTACCTGTGGATGTGGGGGATCTTCACCACGTACATGTTCTTGGCATCGCTGAGGACGACGGCAGCGGTTTCGTTGGTGTTCCTGTTGCTGTCGGCGACGTTCATCCTGCTGGCGATCGGCTTTATGGGCAAGGGCCACACGGGCATCACCCACGCCGGTGGCTATGTCGGGATCGCCACCGCGGTGGCTGCCTGGTACGCCTCGTTCGCGGCGGTCATCAACTCGACCTTCGGTCGGGTTATCGCGCCGGTCTTCCCGCTGCGTGCTTAGCCATATCTAGCTGAGCCGCTGAGGACAGCATCGGTCGGCCGGGGCGCTCGCGCCCCGGCCGACCTTGGTTGTTCACCGGTCCCAAAGCCACTCATCCGCGCTGGATGCCGATGCAAGGTAAATCCGCCGAAATCCGGCCGTTTGATAGCTTGCCTACCAAACGATCTGCGGGGGCAAGCAGGAGAGGGCGCCGGCCCAAAGATCGCACCTCATCAACAACAAGGGGGTATTCGTGCTGATGTTTCTAAAGGGCCGAGGTCGCCGACGGCTATTTCTGCTGGGCGGGTCACTTCTCGGCGCACTTGTGCTGATGACCGGAGCAGGAAGCGCATCGGCGGCGTTGTTCTCGCAGTGCCCGCCGGTCGGCAGCAATCTAGGATGTAGCCAGCTGGTAACCATCAACCAAGACGGCACGGCGACAGTTCAGACCGATCCTGCGGCACCGGCGAACGGCTACGACGGGGCTGAGGACACGCTGATCGGCGTACAGAACAACTCGGGGCGTTCGATCTCGAGCGTGAACCTGGCCAGTACGACCCGCACCATCTTCGGGTTCGACAGCGACGGGATTTGCAATCCGTCGCAGTGGCCCTCGCCCCTGACGCGCACAACCCCACCAGGTTGTCCAGGGATTCAGGGCTTCGGTGTCACTGGCTATGAGGGTCCGGGCACTTCGTTCTCCAACGTCAGTTCCAACGACCTGACCGGCACTCTCAATTTCAACCCGGCGCTGCCGTCAGGCGGCTCGCGCTACTTCGCGCTCGAGGAGGCGCTCGCCTCAGGGCAGCTTCGGTCCTCGCAGAGCGGGCCGATTCCCGGCCCGATCACCCACAGTGGCCGCACCGTGAGGTTTGCTCTGACCTGCGTCGGCACCTCGTCGTGCGTCGGGAGGGTGCGCCTGGTGATCAAGACCAAGAACGGCCAGGTCCTGGGTTGGCTGTCGACCACAAAGAACGCACGTCTGCAGATCATCGGCTTCATCCGGATCTCGATTGCGTCCGGGCACACGGTCAATCTCGTGGTCAGCCCGAGCAAGAGCGGCAAGCAACTGCTCAGTAGGCTGAGGCACCGTAACGGCTTCACGACTGCAATCCGGGTCGTGATCGGCGGAAACCTCTACACCGTTGGCACAGTCAAACTGAGGTAGCCCCCGGGATCAGACCGTTTGGCGCCGGGCGGAATCTCCCCCGGCGCCGCCGGGGGCCTATACCCCGAGCCGCCGCCGCAGCTCGGCCGCGTGCCGGCGGGCGATCGGGATCGTCTGTTCGTCTTCAAACGCCAGCTCCGCCGTCCCGCCCAGCTGGGGCCGCAACTCGAGCACCTGGCCGAGGTTGGCCACGTACTGTCGGTGGACGCGGACGAACCCGAAGGGCTGCCACCGCTCTTCGATCGCGGCCAGCGTGGCCCGAAGGAGATAGCGCCCTTCGCCCGTGACGATCCGGACGAAGTCCCCGTGCGCCTGGGCGTAACGGATCTCGCTCCGGGCCACGAGCCTGACAGCGCCGGTCCTGGCGTTGGCAACGGCCACCATGTCGTGCTCCGACGGCGCTCGTGGGTCATGGACGGCCTGGTCGTTTGCCGCCGGCGGACGGCCACGATCCAGCGCCGTGACCACCCGCTCCAGGGCCTCCTCGACGCGATGCCGGCTGACCGGCTTACGGAGGTAATCGAGTGCGGCCAGCTCAAACGCGTCGACCGCCGCCGTGTCATAGGCGCTGACGAACACAATCTGCGGCGGGGCGGCGAAGCGCTTGAGCACGCGCGCCAGTTCGAGGCCGTCGAGATCTGGCATGCGGACGTCGAGGAAGATCGCGTCATAGCTGTTCGCGGAGGCCTTGACCACGGCGTCGTGACCGCCGAATGCGCACTCCACCTCCTCCACCGCCGGGGAGGTTCTGAGGATTCGAGCCAGATCCTCGAGCTGGGTCTGCTCGTCGTCGACGGCCAGGATCGTGAGCCGGTCGGAGCTCACGCCAGCTCTGCGAGCGCTCGCCGCTCGGCATCGGCCCGGAGGTTGGGCACGGTCATCACCGCCGTGGTGCCCTCTCCCGGACCGGATTCGATCCGCAGCGCATATCGCTCGCCAAACGTCGCGCGCAACCGCCCGTCGACATTCGAGATCCCGATCCCGCCGCCGGTGCCGGCCAATACCGCGGGCACGCGCTCGGGCTCGATCCCGGAGCCGTCATCTCTCACCAGCAGCTCGACGTCATCGCCGACGACCCGGCCGATGACCTCGACGCGGCCGGTGCCCGCCCGCTGCTCGACACCATGGCGCACGGCGTTCTCCACCAGCGGCTGGACCGACATGGCCGGCACGACCGCGGACAGCGCCTCGGGATTCACCTCGACCGTGATGTGCAGGCTGTCGCGAAAGCGGGCCTGCTCCAGCCGCAGGTAGCGCTCGACATGCTCGAGCTCCTCGCCCAGTGTCACGTACGAGCGCCCGTCGCGGAACAGGTATCGGGTGAACTCCGCGAAGTCGATCAGGAGCTCGCGAGCCTCCTCGGGCCGGGCGTGGATGTCTCCTGCGACCGCCGCCAGCGCGTTGTAGATGAAGTGCGGGGAGATCTGAGCCCGGAGCGCGCGCAACTCGGCCTGCGCGATCCGCTCCTCCTGTTCGGCCATCACCGACAGCTCGACCTGTGCGGACACAAGGCTCGCCGCCTCCTGCACGACTCGGAGCTCGTCGTGGCTCGGCCGCCCTACCGAGCGATAGAAGGTGATCAGGGTTCCTGCCCGTTTCCCCTGGACGATCAGCGGGGCCATCACCGCCGAGCGCAGTGGACAACGCGGATCGGATGAGATCAGGCGTGGCTCGATGTGGATCCGGTCGTCCGCGGTCCGAGCCAGCAGCCTAGACAGCAGATCGCCCGGGCGGACCTGTTCCCGTCCCTCGCCCTCGATCGACAGGACTGCCTGAGTGTCGGCGAGCGCGATCGCCGCGGCGCCCGTGAGCTCGCGCAGGTGCGGGACGGCGTGCTCGGCGGTCCGGGTGGAGAGGCCGCGACGGAGGTGGGGGAGCGTTGAGGTAGCGGCGTGCAACGCGGACTGCATTCCGATCGCCTCGGGCGTGCGCTCGACCCGACGCATGCGTACAAGCGCCCAGGCCGCGGCCAGAACAGCCAACCCCACCAGGATGCCGACCACGACCTCCATCGAATCGTCTCGACAAGGTTACTCCCGCAGTGGACGGCCTCTAGGGTTTCGGTGGACCGCCCTTGAGGGTGCGGGCGGCGTCCGGGGCGCTTGAGCGTCCACCGCGCTTGAACGATGGCTCCGAGCACGCGATGATGCACCGATGAGCACGACCACGATCACCTCCTATGAAGAGGCCCGCGCCCAGCACCGCTGGTCGGTGCCGGAGCGATACAACATCGCCGCCGACGTCTGCGACCGCCACGCGCGCGAGAAGCTGGCGATGGTGCATGAGGACTTCGGCGGCAAGGTCCAGCGCGTGAGCTGGGGCGAGCTACAGGACGACGCGAACCGGTTCGCCAACGTCTTGGTGGCGCACGGCGTGGAGAAGGGGGACCGGGTGGCGATGCTGTTGCCGCCGACGCCCCACACCGCCGCGGCGTTCTTCGGCACCTGGAAGGTGGGCGCCATTCTGCTTTCGATGTCGGTCCTGTACGGCGACGAGGGGATCCGCCATCGGCTGACCGACGCGCAGGCCAAGGTGCTCGTCACCAACGAGGCCAACGCGGACCGGATCGAGCGTTCGCTGGTCCAGCACCTGCTGATCCTCGACGATCAGCTGCTGAGCCGCGGTGGGACGACTTTCGAGACGTCAGACACGGCCGCAGACGACCCGGCGCAGCTCTACTACTCCTCGGGGACGACGGGGCTGGCGAAGGGGATATTGCACGCCCACCGCTACATCCTTGCCCACGAGGAGTTCATTTACTGCCACGACATCCGCGAGAACGAGGTATTCCACGGCATGGGCGAGTGGGCATGGGCCGCGGGAATATGCCCCCTACTTGGCCCCTGGCGGATGGGGGCGGTCCAGGCGGTGTATCAGCGCGAGGGCGGCTTTGACCCGCACAAGCAGCTCGACTTCCTGTCCCGCCACGAGGTCACCAACGTGTTCGGCACCCCGACCGCTATCCGAGCGATGATGTCCATCGGCGACGCTGGCAAGCGTTATCCGCAGAAGTTCAGGATCGTGTGCTCGGCGGGCGAGCCGCTCAACCCCGAGGCCATCCGCTGGTTCCGCGAGCAGTACAGGATCACCGTCCTCGACTACTACGGGCTGACGGAGTCCTATCCGCTGTGCGGTAACTACCCGTTCATGGAGGTACGCGAGGGGTCGATGGGCAAGCCGGTGCCCGGCTGGGAGGTGGACATCCTGGACGAGGACGAGCGCCCGGTGGCCCAGGGCGAGCGTGGCGAGATCTGCCTCAAGGCCCGCTCAAACCCACATTACCCGCTCGGCTACTGGAACCGTCCACCGGAAGATTCCGAGGAGGCCTTCGGGGGGGAGTGGTTCCACACCAAGGACGCCGCTCGCCAGGACAAGGAGGGCTACTTCTGGTACGAGGGCCGGGCAGACGACGTGATCATCTCGGCCGGGTATCGGATCGGACCGTTCGAGGTTGAATCAGCCTGCCTCGAGCATCCGGCCGTGGCCGAGGCGGCGGTGGTGGCCTCGCCGGAGGAGCGCCGGGGGAACGTGGTCAAGGCTTTCGTCGTGTTGACAGCGGGGTATGAGCCCGCTGTCGAACTGGCGGAGGAGATCAAGGCGTTCGTCAGGGAGCGCCACTCGGCATACGCCTATCCGAGACTGGTCGAGTTCGTGCCCGACCTGCCAAAGACGCTGACCGGAAAGATCAGACGGATCGAGCTGCGTCAGCGCGAGCAGGAGCGCCGCGGCTCATAGCGCCGAGCGCGTCGAGCAGCTCGTGGGGCGCGTCGGTGGTGATCGCGTCGAGTCCCAGCCCACCTGCACGCCGTGAGCGCAGGCGCCGACCAGTTATCTGCCGTTACCGCGGAGACGTGGCCCGGGAGTGCGAACGGATTTCCGCGAGGATTCGCTCGAGCCGATGTTCGGTCTCGAGGTCGACGTAGCTCATCGCGCCCGCCACCGCCGGGTGCACCGCAGCGATCTGGGCGTGCATCTCCTGGGCCACCGCTCGGTAGCTCGGATGGCCCTCCCGTCCCGAGCGAAGCTCGATCAGCTGCATCGCCTCACGAGCGTTGAGATCCAGCACGTAGCGGATCCTGTAGCCCAGGCACAGGGCGTACGGGGCCGCGTCCGGCAATCCCCCGTCGCACAGCCGCTCGTACTCGGCCCGCGACAGCTCCAGCCCCTTGCGGTAGGCATCGCCCCAGCCGGCGAGCTCGACCTCCTCGGGCACCTCGGCTCCGAGGTTCGGCGTCAGCGCCTGCCACTGGACCGTCAGCATGCGGTGGCGCTGGAGGTCGCGGAACGCGCCGTAGTCGGACACGATCTCGAACCGGTAGCGAAGCGCCTCAAGTCCCCGCCCGGGACGGTGACGACGGTTTGAGCGCCGCCCGATGAGGTCGGCGAGCAGCTGGGAGCGCTGCTGCTCCCCGAGCCGATCCACCGCGTCCCGGATCGATTCCTCCGAGCACGAGCAAGCCTCGAACAGAAGCGCGGCCAGCAGGTCGTCCTCGTCTCCTTCGGCACGCAGCAGCGCGACCGAGGGGCCACCGCCTTGTTCGTCCTCGAGTCCCAACCGCTCTGCCCACTTGCGGCCCGCTTCCTCGCGGCGCTCGAGGTACGCGACCCACTCCCCGCCTCGCTCGGGGCGCTCCACGCGTGCAAGAAAGCTTGGGATCACCAGGTTCAGCTCCGTGAGGATCATGTCGCCGTAATGGCGGGCCTCGGGTAGGGGATGCGCGAGCAGATGAAGGATCAGCTGCTCGTAGGTCTGACCGGTGGCGAACATGCCCATGTGCGAGAGCGAGCTGGCTGGGAGCAGGCCCCGGAGCAGATCGAGTGCCTTGGCCTTGATCGCCCGGGCGTGCGCGGCCTCGGGCTCGTCCGGCGCGCGGGGAAACTGTTCCTCCGCCCAGTTCATGACGACCGGAAGCCCCGCCGCGTAGATCGAGAAGAGCTCGTCCATCGCGGCGCTGTACTGCGGCCCGAGGTCGGGATCGCGGTAGTAGCGGTAGCCGCCAGGGGGATTGGGCATCGGCGCGTCGTAGGCGATGTAGCGCGTCGACTGCTCTAGGTACGCCGCAAGCCTGGGGCGCTGGAGGACCTTGGTCATGATGTTCGAGACCCATTCGCAGGCCACGTGCGCTCCGCCGAGCTGCGCCACCGAGTCATCGCCGTAGCCGAGGAAGATGCGGCCGTAGAGCTGAGCCGCTCTTCGCCCCTCGCCGGCTTCTACCCGGTCTCCCGGCCGTGCCAGATCATCGGCGAACTCGTCCAGAAACAATCGCCGCAGCGTTCCCGGGTAGCGCGAGTAGCGAGCGAACAGTGCGCCCTTGACCGTCTCGGGCAGATTGACCAGCGCGAACACCGGCCGGTCGAGGTTCGTGAAATGAGGGAGCAGGCGCTCGCGCTCTGACTCTGTGAAGCTCTCGACCGGGTATTCCACGGGCCGGCCGATCGTAGCGGCGGGGGCGGCGGGCGCTCCCCCGGCAGCCCGGACTATCCGCTAACCCGCGCCCTCGGGATGTCCGGTCGACTGCGAGCCCTCGCCGGCGGCACCTTCGTCGTCCGCGTCGTCCTCCGGCTCGGAGTCTGGCGGCCGCCGGTTCATCCCCTCGCTCTCGTCGTGGGGGGCCTCACCCTCCTCGGGCATCTGGTTTGAGACTGCGCCCGGCGGCTCTTCGGTCTCGTCGGCATGCATAACTGATGGCTACCCCGGCGGCGACATGCTTAAGCGCACACTCGGGGACAGCGGGCGCCGAGATTGTTCGCTGCGTCGCGCATGGTGTGCTTGCGAGCACAAAGTCCCGAGGCGGCGCGAGGTTTGTGCTCGTACGCACGCTGAGACGTGGGTTCGGTCGCTGCGGAACAGCAGCCAGCGACCCCTACGGCACCAGCCCGCCAAGGGCCCTGCAGAGCGACCCCTACGGCACCAGTCCACTCAGGGCCGCACCGGCGTGGTTGACGAGATCGAACAGGGGCGAGGGGAAGATGCCGAAGAACACGGTCGCGGCGGCGAACAGCAGCGCAACGAACGCGATCTCTGGCAGCGGGATCGCGGTCGCCGGACTCAGCGGAAGACCGGCGTCGCCATCGGACCCTTTCGCCTCCTGCGACCCCCCATCGGCGTCCGCCTCCTGCGAGCCCCCGGCGATCGGGGCGTACGGCACCGGTGCGATCGCCGGGCCGGTCATCCACATCGTCGCCACCACGCGCAGGTAGTAACCGAGCGAGATCATCGAGGCCACCACGAGCACGATCGCCAGCCACGTGTAGTTGCCGTCGACCAGCGCGTGAATGAGTTGGAACTTGCCGATGAAGCCGGCTGTTCCCGGGATCCCGGCGAGGGCCAGCATCGCGATCGTCATCGGCCACGCAAGCCACGGCGCGCGGGAGCCGAGCCCGCGGAGCGCGCCGATGTGATCGCCCTCACCGCCAGTCTTCTCGACCGCCACCACGACCGCGAACGCAGCCAGATTCATCCCCAGGTAGATCGCGATGTAGAGCACGGTGGCGTCCACCCCCAGCCGCGTCCCCACGACCACGCCGCCAAGCATGTACCCGGCCTGAGCGACCCCCGAGTAGCCGAGCATCCGCTTCAGCGAAGACTGCCCAAGTGCGCCGATGTTGCCGACGATCATGGTGATCGCCGCCAGTGCCGCCAGCATCGGCGCCCACGTGTTCTGGGATCCGATCACCGCCACGTTGAAGAAGCGCAGGAACACCCCGAGCGCGGCGGCCTTTGTGGCGGTGGCCATGAACGCGGTGATGGGCGTGGGAGCTCCCTCGTACACATCGGGCGTCCACTGGTGAAACGGCGCCACCGAGGCTTTGAACGCGAACCCCACGACCACCAGCGCCACGCCCGTCAGGAGCATCGAGTCGCCGCCCACGCCGCCCGACAGCTTCCCGGCGGATACGGCCGCCCCGATGCTTGAGAAGTCGGTCGAGCCGGTGGACCCGTAGACGAGGGCCAGGCCGTAGACGAGGGTTGCCGAGCCGACGGACCCGATCACCAGGTACTTCAGTCCCGACTCAAGCGAGCCCTCGCGCCGGTGCTCGGCCGCGCACAGCACGTACAGCGGGATGGACAAAAGCTCGAACCCCAGGAACAGCGTCACCAGGTTCTGCGCCGAGACCAGCACCGCCATCCCCAGCAGGCTGAACAACAGCAGCGAGTGGTACTCCCCATGTCCGGCCTCGCGGACTGCCGGAATGCGTGTCGACAGGGCGACGGCCGCGATCGCTGCCACCACGAACACCATGTCCAGCACCAGCGCCAGGTCGTCGAAGCGAAGCGCGCCGGAGATGAATGACGCCCGGTGCTTGAAGTGAGCGATCTCGAACGCGAGCGTCACCCCCAGCGTAATCAGCGTCAGCAGTGGCACCATCCGCTCTCGCACCACGGGCGGGCGGAGCAACCCCAGCAGCAGCACGAGCAGGCCCCCCGTCGTCAGCGCGACGAACGGCGAGAGTGCGGCCCAGTCGATCGGCGGGCCCTGCATGTGGGAGGCGGCGAGGATCGTCATCGGGCTGCGGGGGTGACGGGGGACGCGACGATCGCTCTCGGCGGAACGACCGACGACACGGTCGCGTTGACCGTTGGTTCGGATCGCTTGAGCCCAAATTGGGGGTAGAAGGCAAACACCAGGATGACGAGTGCCAGCGCCCCCATCGGTATGAAGTCCGAGATCCCGATACCGCGCGAGGCCACCCGCGGCCTGGGGCGGTTGTGCATGGCCCCGATGAACACCCGTAGGGCGTAGAAGGCAGCGCCAACCACACCCAGGAACGCGATCACGGAGATGGCCAGCTTGGCGCGGAACACGCCCAGCAGGATCAGGAACTCCCCGATGAAGTTCGAGGACCCCGGCATGGCCAACGTGGCGAACGCCACGATCAAAAACAGCGACGCCAGCACGGGGGCCCGGAACGCGATCCCTCCCATGTCGCTCAGCTTCTCCGAGCCTCCAGCCCGGGCCGCCAGGGCCGCGACGATGAAGAACAGCGGTGCGGTCACCAGGCCGTGGTTGAGCATCTGAAGCAGCGCCCCCTGGGCTCCCTGAGACCGTAGGGAGAAGATCCCGAGGGTGATGAAACTGAGCTGCGCCACACTCGAGTAGGCCACGACGAGCCGGGCGTCGGGCGTGGTGAACGCCACCGAGGTGGACCACAGGATCGACACCAGACAGATCAGCAGCATCAGCAGCTGGAAGTGCACCGTGGCGAACGGGAACAGCGGCAGCACGATCCGCAAAAAGCCGTAGGCCGCTACCTTCGACAGGATTCCCGAGAAGACGGCGACGGCGGGAATGGGCATCGATTTGTATCCGTCGGCCAGCCAGCCGTGGAACGGGATCAGCGGCATCTTGACCAGGAAGGCCGCGGCGAAGGCCAGGAAGATCCACTCCTGTGAACCATGAGATAGCGGCAGGTGCTGGAGCGAGGAGAGCGCGAACGTGAGCGGCGTCCCGTGCTGGCTCGAGGCCAGAGCGCCGGTGGCGATCGCGCCAGCCAGCATGAAGAACGACCCGACCAGCGTGTAGACGACCAGCTTCGTCGTGGCCCGTACGCGTTCGCCCGTTCCCCACATCGCGCTGAACAACAGACATCCCAGCACCACCAGCGAGACGTTCAGGCCGTCGAGGCCCAGCTTGTAGTGGATCCCGAGCGCGGAGATCCACACCTGGTCTGTCACGAACTGGAGCCCAGGGTGGGAGAGCTTGAAGCGCGCCAGGAACGAGATCGCGATCCCCAGCGTGACCAGGCTTCCGGCGGCCGCCAGCCGGCCGGTGATCCGGGCTGGCAGCTGTCCGGCGACCACGGCGATCGCGAGCGGAAGCCAGATGAGGATCGAAAGGGTCACGGGTGGGGGGCCACTAGCTCGAGATCAGGAAGTAGAGCGCCACCCCCGACAGGCAGATCAACATCGCCGCTGCGTAGTAGCGCACAAAGCCGGTCTGCCAGCGGCGGACCGCGGCCGAGCCCACCCGGACGGCGCCCACCGCTCCGCCGGTCAGCAGCCCCTCGATTACCGTGCGCTCGAGGACGGAACCCGCGAGCCGCCCGACCGTCAACGCGGGTCTCACGATCAGGAAGTCGATCGCTTCGTCGAAGTACCACTTGTTCGCCAGGAACGTGTAAAGCGCGGGCAGGCGCTCCCGGACCCGCGTAGCCGTCCCCGGCTCCGCCACCCAGACCCGGTACGCGATCGTGATGGCGATGAGCGCGGCCCCGGCCCCGATAGCGAGCCCAACCCAGGACGAGGCGGTCGACGGCTCGGATCGCACCAAGTGGGAGTCGGCGAACGTGGTCGAGAGGAACCGCTCGATACCAAGGTCGACGCCCGGTATCTGGATCAGGCCCCCGATGAGCGCCAGGACCGCGAGCACGCCCATGGCCACTTTCATTGGCATCTCCCGCTCGGCGATGTAGTGGCCAGGGCCTGGGAAGCCGATGTCGGTGTCCTCCTCCTCGCCCGTCATGGGGTTCCTGGGCACGTCCGCGTGGGCCAGGTGGCCATGCTCTAGCTCGCGCGCCTCCTCCACGGGCTCGCCCCAGAAGGCCCGGAAGATCATCCGGAACGTGTACAGCCCAGTCAAGAACGCCCCGAGGTAGCCGAGGACCCCGAGAATCTCAAAGCCACCGCCGCGGTGGTCCAGGAAGGCGAGGATGTCGTCCTTCGACAGCCAGCCGGAAAAGGGCGGCAGGCCCGTCAGGGCCAGACCGCCCACCATAAATGAGACGAATGTGAATGGCAGGACGCGGCGAAAGCCGCCCATCCGGTCAAGCGACTGGACGCCGGCCATGGCGCCGATAAGCGATCCGGCCGCCATGAACAGGAGCGCCTTGAAGAAGGCGTGCGTCATCAGGTGGAACATCGCGGCCGAGTAGGCGCCCACCGAAGCGCCCATGATCATGTAGCCGATCTGGGACATCGTCGAGTAGGCGATCACCCGTTTGAGGTCCGTTACCACGAGCGCGATCGTGGCCGCGACAGTGAGCGTGAGACCGCCGCCGATGGCAGTGACGTCGGCCGCGGTCGGTGCCTGCTCGAAGAGGGGATGCATACGGACGATCAGGTACACCCCGGCCGTGACCATCGTCGCGGCGTGGATCAGCGCGGAGACCGGCGTCGGGCCCTCCATCGCGTCCGGAAGCCAGGTGTGGAGCGGCACCTGCGCGGACTTGGCGAACGCCCCTACCCCGAGCAGCAGGCAGGCCACGACCAGGTCGGTCGAGTCGTGGCCGAACACGTGCGGGGTGAGGGCAAACACCTTGAGGAAGTCGACGGTGCCGGTGTGCTTGAAGATGAAGAACGTCCCCAGCACGAGCCCCACGTCGCCGACGACGTTGATCACGAACGCCTTGAGCCCCGCTCTGGTCGCGGTCGAGCGGCGATACCAGAACGAGATCAGCAGATACGACGCGGCGCCGACGAACGCCCACCCGATGATCAAAATCACGAAGTTGCCCGCCAGCACGAGCAGCAGCATCGACAGGACGAAGAAGTTCAGGTAGGCGAAGTAGCGGTGCAAGCCGCGATCGCTCTGCATGTAAGTCACCGAGTAGAGGTGGATCAGCGCCGATACCCCCGAGACCACCGTGATCATGAAGACCGACAGCGGATCGACGAGGATCTGCATCTTTGCGTCGAGGCCGCTGGTCACGGCGTAGTTCCACAGCGTCGAGGACAGCTCGCGGTGCTCCGGTGCGCGGGTCCGGATGCTGACCAGGGTCACGACCGCGCAGCCGAACGCGGCCGCGATCGCGGCCGTCCCGATCCAGCCCGCGGAGCGCCCCGGCCACCGGTTCCATCCCAGCGCGATCACGACCGTCCCCACCAGTGGGCAAAGCAGCACCAGCCAGGCGAACGTGGTCGCGGTCATGGACGGCCCGCGCTCACCCGTGGAGCTCGTGCAGCTCGTCGACGTCGATCGGCAGCCGGCGACGGTAGATGGCGACGATCAGGCCCAGCCCGACCGTGACCTCGCACGCGGCGACCACCATGACGATCAGCGCGAATATCTGGCCGTCCTCGCCGCCCCACATGCGTGCAAACGCCACCAGCGCCAGGTTGGCCCCATTGAGCATCAGCTCCAGGCAGAGCAGGATCACGAGTGGGTTGCGGCGAGCCAGTACCCCCGCGGCGCCGATGCAAAAGATCATGGCGGACACGACCAGGTACCACCCGATCGCCACTACCAGCCTCCCTCGTAGCGCGGCGGCCCTCCCCCGCTGCCGTGGCCGACCGGTTCGGGTACCGACCCGGGTTCGGGCGCCGGCATCGTGCCCGCCGTCCGGGTCCCCGCCGCCTCGGCCATCGTCCCGGTGTAGGAAGGAGCGGGGACGCGCACCTGCCG
>VAWT01000325.1 GCA_005883415.1 Actinomycetota bacterium
CGATCGGGTGCACGTCCTCGCGCTTCAAACCAGCGGCCCGACAGAAGCCGTTGAACACTGTGAGCGTCTCAAGGCCCCGGGCGATGGCTTCCTCGCTGAGGATTCCAGTGGCACCCAGCCCTGCGCCGATGCGCACCGTCTCATAAAGCTCGTCGGTGCGCTTCCACCACGCGCCCTCCCCGTCGCGCGAGTAGGTGAACACCACCAGCCGCCAAGAGTTCGAGCCCAGATCGATGATCGCCACCCGGCGGATCACGTTCTCCCGGCGACCGGCAGCGAGCATAGATCGCCAGCTCATGACCTCATGATCGGTGCTCAGGCGGATGGACCTCCGCCGTAGGACGATCAGCCGAAGCTAGCGGGCGGCCCGCGGACTGCTTGTTGCCACGCCGTGAACGGTGGCGGCCGCCGCGGATGGTGTGCGCACGTAGCGGGCGATCGCGCAGCACAACAGGACCGTCATGATCACCGCGCTCGAGGCGCACCATTCGCACACGGCATGGATCGAGAACAGCTCTCTGTACGTCAGATAAGCGCTGAAGCCGAAGCCGATCAGCGTCACCCCCAGCGTGGCCAGGCGCGTCTCCTCGCGGTCGCGGGCGAGCAGCGTCGCGAGGATGACGACATAGCCGATCAACCCGATCAGCGCCACCGGCACGCCATCCAGCTTCGACCATTGCGAGGTCTGCACCTTGACGCACGACTGTCCGGCCGTGCAAGCAGGTTTGATCCCCGCGTAGTGAACATAGGTCAAGTAGATCGCCACGCCGAGCCCTAGCACGGCGAGGGCCAGCATCACCCGTCCGAGGACGTCGCGCGGCGGTCCTGAGAAGGCTGTTCTCACCCGCCGACGGTGCTGATCGCCTGCTGGTACGCGTTGTAGCCGAGCGGTCCGACCAGCGGTTGCGAGGTCCCCTTCGGCCCGGTCACTACCACCGATGGAGTGCTGTTGAGCCCCTTTACCGACGCCGCCTGCTGATCGGCCTGGAGCTGTGCCAGGAGGCCGGGATTCTTTCGGTCGGTGAGCCACGTGGAGTAGTTCAATCCCGGAATCTGGCGTGCGAGGTTGTCGAGATAGGCCTCGGTCGCGTAGCCCGTGCCCTCCTGTCCCTGCTGGTGATAGAAGAGCTCGACGTAGTACCAGCCCCGGCCTTGCATGCCGGCGGCGTAGGCGGCGATCTGCTGGTTCTGGAAGGCATTGGGGACGGGCGAGCTTTGTGAGGCGGTCTCGAGCGAGCGGAACACGAGCTTGGCCTTGCCGCTGCGGACCTCGTTCTGGATCAGCTGGTTCTCGGCCCCGAGTGCCAACGTCTGACAGACCGGGCACTGGAGGTCGCCATATTCGGTCAGCGTGACCTTGGCCGAGGGAGAGCCAAGCGTCATCCCGGACTGGGGGATCCCGGCCAGCAGGCCGTTCACGGTGGTCGCGGCCTGCTTCCCGGCGGAGCTGTCCGGGTTGACGGTCTTGTTGCCGCCGCCCCCGCTAGAGATCGCGATGGCCACGGCCACGATCGCGACGGCGAGCAGGGCCACCCCGCCCCCCATCCGCAGTCGCCGCTCGCGCCGCGCCTTCTCGGCTCGCGCCTGCTCCTCGGCCTGGCGCCGGGCTCGTGCTTCTTCCTTTTGCTTTGTGCGCGAGGCCATCTGGTGTTAAGTTCGTGAGGCTGGGCGGTGCGGGAGCCTGGACCTGGCGACGAACGATAGCGACGACAGGCGGCGCTTACTTCACCGCACTTTCGGTGTAAAGATCCTGTAACCAGGGGTTCACAGAGGGTCGGACTGGAGCGCGTGTGCTTTAGAGTCCCGGATCATGGCGCCCGATGGGAGTGGGGCGCAAGCGGCCAGCACCGGTGCTCCGCAGCGCCCAAATAACCGGCTACGACTGGCGGTCATCGACCGCGATCCGGGTTTCATGCAGGTGCTGGCCAATCGCCTCGAGGCGCTCGGGTGGGACCACCGCGCCCTCTCCAGCCCGGTGACGCTCGATTCCCTGGTCGCCATGCGGCTGAACGCGCTGGTGATCGACCTTGCCGTGCTGGGGGAGGGGAACTGGGAGTACCTCGAGCGCGTGTGCGCCCGCCTCCCCGGTTTGGCGGTGATCGTGTGCACGACGCCCTCCTCGGTGGCTCAGCGCGTGCGCGGCCTGCGCCTCGGCGCGGACGCATGGATGACGAAGCCCTGCCATCCAGAGGAGTTGATCTGCGTGATCGAAGCGGCGATCAGGCGCCATCGTTTGGGCGAGATGCCCGAGTTGGATGACGCGATCGACGTAGGGCAGATAACGATCCGCCCTGACCTGTA
>VAWT01000326.1 GCA_005883415.1 Actinomycetota bacterium
TGGACACGCGTTCGTGCAAAACATCCGCCGCGGACACTACGAACTCGGCATCGAGCAGCCAGTGACTCGGCGGGTCGCGGCTGCCTTCAGCGAGCTGGCCCTGGCGATCTGACCGACAAAGATCAACGCTTCCGCTTGCCTCAGCTTCGCATAATGCAACAGCGCCCTCCTCGTGGGGTTATCGACGCATCCACGGTGAACTCGTCGGGCTTGGCTACCAGATCGCGGCAAGTACGGTGTGGTCGATTCTCAAGCGAGCCGGCATCGATCCTGCCCCGCGCCGCGACGGGCCCAGCTGGCGGCAATTCCTACGGGTGCAAGCCTCGGGCATTCTCGCCACGGGATTCTTCTGCTTCGACACGCTACTGCTCCAGCGGCTGTACGTGCTGTTCGTGTGCGCCACGAGGCGCTGTTGTTGTTTCCGGATGGAGGTGAGAGACCGTCCATTTCTTCGTTGTCGTAGCGGCGAGGTGAAGCTGGAGGCAGCCTGATCCGGGGGTCGCCGGGGAGGGTGGGAGCAGCCTCGACAAAGTCGTGTCGGTTCAGGACTGCCGGATGGGCCGGGCGCGGTGAGCGAGACGGGAAGGTATACGAGAGAAACCGGTGTTGTTACGCCTCTTGAGTACGTGCCAGCTCGAAACCCGGTGGATCTGGGCTGGTGTGCGGTGCGCACCCATGCGTGATGGCGGGTGGGGAACTCCCGGCAAGGTCTATGAAGCCTGGGCTGGGAGACCATGGGGAAAGTCTACGGCGTAGCCATGGTGAGGCCGCAGGGGTACAGCCGGGTGCCTAACCTGTCAACCGGACAACAGTGAACGTGGGAACCATCCGTGACCGTTCCCGTCTTAAATTTTCTGCTCCCAGCCAGGGAGATCGAGGGGATAGGCGCGACGCCGGCTGAAGGTGCGGGTGGGGCGGAGCCGTCGTAGTACTCCGAGCGCGGGAGAGCCGCGTACCTGGGGAAGGGCGGCAGCGTGTTGAGCCAAGGAGGGAAAGCAATGTCCGAAGATGCGCTGGTGAACACCGGCGCTGTGGAGTGGCCGAGTCCTGATTCGGCGTACTTCGCGGTACGGAGGATGCAGACCAAATTGCACCGTTGGGCGGGAGACGATATCTCTCGTCGGTTCGGTGACCTGTTCAACCTCGTCTATGACCCGGCGTTCTTGATGCACGCGTGGGAGCGCGTATCCACGAACAAGGGTGCTCGGACTGCGGGGATCGATAAGGCCACGGTGGCCCTGATCGAGTCCCGGGTCGGGGTCGCGGCGTTCTTGGGCCAGATCCGGGATTCGCTGAAATCGGGGGAGTTCGCCCCGGTCGAAGTGCGGCAGGTGATGATACCGAAGACGAACGGGAAACTCCGTCGCCTCGGGATTCCCACCATCGCTGACCGGGTGGTCCAGGCCAGCCTGAAGGCGGTGCTCGAACCCATTTTCGAGGCGGACTTCAAACCGTGCTCGTATGGTTTTCGCCCGAACCGTCGCGCACACGACGCGATCGCCGAGATCCACTACCTCGGCACCCGAGGCTACCCGTGGGTGCTGGAGGCCGACATCGCAGCATGTTTCGATGAGATATCGCAAACAGCTCTGATGGACAGGCTACAGGTGAGGATCAAGGACAAGCGAGTCTGCGCGCTGGTGAAGGCGTTCCTGAAATCCGGGATCTTCACCGAACTCGGAGACCGAGAAGAGACACCGACCGGAACCCCACAAGGCGGAATCTTATCCCCGTTGCTCGCCAATATAGCCCTGTCAGCGCTGGACGATCATTATACCCAGCAATGGCACGAGCAGATGGACACAGACGACCAGCGGCGCAAGCGCACACGCAGCGGCCAGGGCAACTGGAGACTCATCCGCTACTCGGATGACTTCGTCCTGGTGGTGTCCGGTGATCGACACCACGCCGAGGAACTGCGCGAACAGGTGACGGCCGTACTCGCCCCACTGGGACTGCGGCTGGCACCGGAGAAGACCCGCACGGTCCACATAGACGAGGGCTTCGATTTTCTCGGATTCCATATCCGCCGGATGCGGAAAAGAGGAACGAACAAGCACTACGTCTACACTACACCGTCCAAAAAGGCCATCCAGAAGGTCAAGGACAAAGTAAAAGCTAAGACGTACAGGTCAACCCGCCACCAGGATCTCGAGACGCTGATCCGTAGCCTCAACAGATCCCTACGCGGGTGGGCGAACTACTTCCGATATGGGGTGTCCAAGGCTGTGTTCAGCGCAGTCGACTACCACGCCTGGGGCCGGCTGATGCGCTGGATACGCGCCAAGTACGCAGGCAGACACCGACTCGGAATGGCACAACTCCGCCGTCGCTTCTGCGACAAAGGATGGAGATTCGCCCATAACGGGGTCGCCTTCACCGGCGCAGCCAGCGTCCCGGTAACCCGCTACCGCTACCGCGGCAGCAAAATCCCGACCCCCTGGACCCCGCAACCGGCAACAACCACCACAAGTTGACCAACGGGTAAGACACGTGGAGAGCCCGGTATGCGGAGACGCATACGCCGGGTTCGGAAGGGGGCCCCGGGAAACGGACCGGTGGAAACACCGGC
>VAWT01000327.1 GCA_005883415.1 Actinomycetota bacterium
GTCAGCGTCATCGGCAGGAACCCGAGTCCGGCCTGGATCGCGTCGTAGCCCAGCACCTGCTGCATGTACAGCGTGAGGAAGAACCACGACGGGAACTGGGCCGCGTAAAGAAGGATCACGATCATGTTCGCCGCCCGCAGACGAGACAGGCGGAAGATCGACAGCGGGACCAGCGGCGCCACCGCGACGCGCGCCTCGACATAGACGAACGCGCCGAGCAGCACGACTGCCGCGGCGATCGGACCGAGCACGCCGGTAGCGCCCCAGCCAAGCGTGTCGGTGCGCACGATGCCGTAGGTGAGGGCGACTAGGCCCGCCGTGACGAGGACGGCGCCTGTCACATCGAAATGCCGCTCACCCTGACGCGCCGGCTCGTCGGGAATCACCTGCAGCCCTGCCAGGATCACGATCGCGCCGAGCGGGACGTTGACGGCGAAGATCGCCGGCCAGCCGAGCCCTTGGGTGAGGAAGCCACCGAGCAGCGCGCCCGACGAGGCGCCGAGACCGCCGATCGCGCCCCAGGCGGCCAGGCCGCGGTTGCGCTCGGGTCCCTCGCGCAGCGACGACGTGATGATCGACAGCGTGGCCGGCGAGACAACGGCGCCGGCGAAGCCCTGGAGCGTGCGCGCGCCGATCAGCATGCCGCGCGAGCTCGCCAACGTGCAGATCAGCGACGACAGCGCGAACAGTCCCACTCCGGAGAGGAACACGCGCTTGCGTCCCAGCAGGTCGGCGGAGCGGCCGCCGAGCATCAGAAAGCCCGCGAACGTGAGCGTGTACGCGTTGACCACCCACTGCAGGCCTGTGGTTGAGAAATGGAGGCCGTGACGCATCGCCGGCAGCGCCACGTTCACGATCGAGACGTCCAGGATGACCATGAACTGGGCCAGGCAGACGACGAAGAGAACGGCGTTGGTGGATACGGTGCGGCGGGAGTTAAGGGCTCTGATTGCGTTCACGTGGTGTAGGATGCGCTTATTGTTATCCGGGTACAAGAGAGGGGTTTATCCTGGTAGTTGAGATCACCCCCAACGGCAACGGCAGTGTCTCTGGTGCAAAACGAAACGGCGCCCGCCGGCGTGAGGAGCTGGCCGACTTTCTGCGCAAGCGCCGCGCGAGCATCAAGCCTGAGGACGTCGGCCTGCCCTCCGGTGGCCGCCGGCGTACTCCCGGTCTACGCCGCGAGGAGGTGGCGCAGCTCGCCGGCGTGGGCGCAACCTGGTACACGTGGCTCGAGCAGGGGCGCGACGTGCGCGCTTCCTTCGACGTGCTCGATGCGATCTCACGCGCGCTCGGGCTGACCCCCGCCGAGCGCACGCACCTGATCCGGCTCGGACGCGGCGAGGAGGCGCCGCCGTGCAAGCCGCCGCCCGAGCGCGTCTCGCCGACCGTCCGCCGGCTGATCGAGAACCTGGGTCCGAGCCCGGCCTACGTGATCGGCCGCCGCTGGGACTATCTGGCTTGGAACCGCGCCGCCT
Source organism: Actinomycetota bacterium (assembly GCA_005883415.1). Classification (GTDB taxonomy): domain Bacteria; phylum Actinomycetota; class Thermoleophilia; order Solirubrobacterales; family Solirubrobacteraceae; genus Palsa-465. The sequence continues at coordinate 1,479 of VAWT01000327.1, forward strand.
GCGCCGTGTTCGGCGATTTCAGCAGCGTCCCGCGCGCCGCGCGCAATCACCTGTGGCTGATGTTCATGGATCCGGCTCGCCGCGAGCTGCTCAGCAGCTGGGAGCACAGCAGCCGGCTCGCCGTGGCCAAGTTCCGTGCCGACAGCGCCCAGCACATCGGCGACCCGACGTTCGACGAGCTGATCCAATCGCTCAGGCAGGCGAGTCCCGAGTTCTGCAAGGCCTGGAAGCGCCACGAGGTTGCGCGCAGCGGCGAGGGCCGCAAGCGCATCGAGCATCCCGTGGCCGGGACGCTGCATTTCGAGCACGCGGTGTTCAACCCGGTCGAGGCGCCGGAGCAGCGGTTGATCCTGTACACGCCGGTGGCCGACACCGACACGCGGGAGAAGCTGGCCGAGCTGCTCGAGTCCGAGGTCGAATCGGTGGATCTGGCCCTCGTGGGTTGAGCCGCCGGCCGACTTTCAGACATTCTTCAAAGATCATCGGCACAATCAGGTTCCGATGAGATCACTTGCCAGGTGGTGCTTCGTGCACCGGCGCATCGTCCTGCTGGCATGGATCGTGGGGTTGGTAGGCCTCACCGCCCTGCATTCCGCTGCCGGAAGCGCCTACTCCGACA
>VAWT01000328.1 GCA_005883415.1 Actinomycetota bacterium
GGGCACTGGCCCGCGGCGCCGCGACGCGCGGTGCGCAGGTGCTGCCCTACCACGCCGTCGTGGCCATCGATCGAGAGGGTGACGAGGTCACCGGCGCTCGGCTGCGCGACGCTCGCACGGGTGAGGAGACCGTAGTTCGCGCGCGCGTGACGGTGAACGCCGCCGGGGCCTGGGCCGGCCAGGTGGCGGCGCTCGCCGGAATCGACGACGTCCGGATCCTTCCGGGCCGCGGAATCATGATCGCGATGAACCACCGGCTCGTCAACACCGTCGTCAACCGCTGCCAGATGCCGACCGACGGGGACATCATCGTGCCGGTTCGCACCGTTTGCGTAATCGGGACGACCGATCAGCACACCGACGACCCCGATGATCACACCGTGCTTGAGAGCGAGGTCGATCAGATGCTCGACGACGGCGAGAAGCTCGTGCCTGGCTTCCGTCGCGCGCGGGCACTACGCGTTTGGACGGGGGTGCGGCCGCTGTTCGAAGACGTTAAGGCGGACGGCACCCTGACCCGCGACGTCACCCGCTCGCACACGCTGCTGGACCACTCCCACCGCGACGGCGTTAGCCGGTTTTTGACCATCACTGGCGGGAAACTCACGACCTTCCGCCTGATGGCCGAGCACACGGTTGACGCGGTCTGCCGAGCGCTGTCAGAGGACCGGCCCTGCACCACCACGGCCGAGCCACTGCCGGGCTCCGAGGAGCGCCGGCACTACCACCTCGGGGAGCGTCTGGGGCGCAAGGAGGCGCGGCTCGCCGACGAGCAGCTGATCTGCGACTGCGAGATGGTCTCGCGCTCAGCGCTCGAGGACGGCATACGCCGGCGCGCGACCACCAACCTCGATGACATCCGTCGTCTTTTGAGGCTGGGCATGGGGCCCTGCCAGGGCGGATTCTGTATGTACCGCGCCACGGGCGTCCTGCACGGGCTCGACGGCATGACCTCGCAGCAGGCCAACGGCGCGCTGCTCGACTTCCTGCAGGAGCGGTGGAAGGGCATCCATCCGGTTCTCTACGGCGACCAGCTGCGCCAGGCGCGACTTGACGACTGGATCTTCCAGGGCACGCTCGACGTCGGACACCTGTCGACATGAGAGGCGAGCTTCACTTCGACGTAGTCGTGATCGGCGTGGGCACCGCCGGGCTGACCGCGGGTACACGGCTGGCCGAGGGCGGCGCGCGGGTGTGCGTCGTGGCAAAGGGCGTCGGCTCGACCCACCTGGCGCCCGGGACCATCGACGTGCTCGGATATGGGCCTGATCGCG
>VAWT01000329.1 GCA_005883415.1 Actinomycetota bacterium
CGACCCGTAGATACTCAGGGTATGGGAGCGCGGGTAAGTACCGGGCGGCGCTGGCGATCATCGCCGCGTTGTCGGTGCACAGCTCCCGAGGCGGCACGTCCACGTCCGCGCCGATCATCCGCAGCCGTTCGCGCAGAGGGCCGTTGGCCGCGACCCCTCCGCCGATAGCCAGGCGGTCGAGGCCGGTCTTCTCGAGCCCCCGCTCGACGCGGATGGCCAACGCCTCGACTATCGCTCGCTGATAGGAGGCCGCCAGGTCCGCCCGCCGCCTGTCGGCCTCTAGCTCGCCCAGATCCCGCACCCGGTAGAGAAGCGCGGTCTTCAGCCCCGCAAACGAGAAATCGAGGCCCCTGACCGAACCCGAGGTCGGGAACGGGAACGCCTCGGGATCTCCGTCGCGCGCGAGCCGCTCCAGCGCGGCGCCTCCGGGGTAGCCGAGGCCCAGCAGGCGGGCGCCCTTGTCGAAGGCCTCGCCCGCGGCGTCATCGAGCGTCTGGCCCAGGAGCTCGAATTCGGGGCCATGATCGCGCACGTGCGCGAGCAGCGTGTGCCCGCCGCTGGCCACGAGACACAGGAAGGGTGGCTCGAACGGATCTGGGGCGAGGAAGCTGGCGGCCACGTGTCCGTGCAGGTGATCCACGAGCGCGAGAGGCAGCTGGTGGGAGGCGGCCAGTGCCTTGGCGCTCGCGAGCCCGACGAGCAGCGCGGCGACCAGACCCGGGCCCTGGGTGACCGCCACCAGCTCGAGCTCGGCCAAGGAGGTGCCAGCCGTCCGCAGGGCGTCGGCGACGACGTCATCGATCAGCTCCAGGTGGTGGCGCGAGGCGATCTCGGGCACGACGCCGCCGTAGCGGTCGTGCACACCCTGCGAGGAGATCACGTTGGCGGCGATCGCCCCGTCCTCGGAGCTGATCACCGCCGCACACGTGTCGTCGCAGCTCGTCTCGAGCGCCAGGATCATCTGCCGCTCACGATTCCAGTAGCGCTTGCGTCCCGGCCGTGCGCCACATGATGAGGGCGTCCTCGCCCGTGTCGGTGTAGTAGCGCGGGCGCGTCCCGGCGGCTCGGAACCCGAAGCGCTCGTACAGCGCGATCGCCGCGGCATTGGAGGCGCGCACCTCGAGCGTGTACGGCTCCTCTGGTCCGGCCCGTTCGAGCATCTCCTTGAGGAGCCGCGTGCCGAGACCCTGTCGCCGTCGGGCGGGATCGATCGCGACGTTCATCAGGTGCCAGACCCGGTCGTAGCGCGAGCAGATCAGATATCCGATCAGCCCATCACGGGACTTGCCGGGCGGTCGTTCGACGGCGGCCAGGCACACGCCGGACGGCTTGGACAGTTCGAGCACGAACATGGCCAGCGACCACGGGGTGGGAAACGACCGACGCTCGAT
>VAWT01000330.1 GCA_005883415.1 Actinomycetota bacterium
CTGCTCGCGCGCGGAGGCGCGGGAGAGGACGGCACCGTGGCTGGAGCGATTCGGACTCATCGAGTTCGCGTTCGCGCGCCCGGACGAGCTCTCCGGTGGCATGCGCCAGCGGATCTCGTTCCTGCGCTCGCTCCTGGCCGGTAAGCCGGTGCTGGCGCTCGACGAGCCATTCGCATCGCTCGACGCCATCACCCGCGCGCAGATGCAGGGATGGCTCGGGCACGTGCTCGAGGGCGAGCCGCGCACGGTGGTGCTCGTGACCCACGATGTCGAGGAAGCTGTGGTGCTGGCGGATCGCGTCGTCGTCCTCTCGCCGAGGCCAGCCCGGACAGTTGCCGAAATCGAGGTCGACCTGCCTAGGCCTCGGGGTCGAACCGATCCGGCGGTGGTGTCGCTGCGCGAACGAGCGCTGCAGAAGCTGGGGGTGCGGTCGTGAGGCGCCTGGAAAGCGGCTGGCGCCCGGCATTGGTGCTGGCGATTCTGCTCGGGGCCTGGGAGCTCTACGCCGATGTCGGCACTTCCGGCAGGCGGCTGATTTTCCCGGCCCCGCACCAGGTGGCGAGCGCGCTGTACTCCGACCGCGGGCTGCTGTGGTCGAACTTCCTCGTGACATTTCGGGAGATCGTGCTGGGAATCCTCCTGGCGGCAGTCGCCGCGTTCGCTCTGGCCGTCGCGATCCACTTCTCGCGAACGCTTCGCGGCGCGCTCTATCCCCTGATCGTGGCCTCCCAGACGATCCCGATCCCGATGATCGCCTCGCTGCTGGTGCTCTGGCTCGGCTTCGGGATCCTGCCGAAGCTGGTCGTGATCGGACTTGTGTCGTTCTTCCCGATCGTCGTCACCACGCTCGCCGGCTTTGCATCGGTTGACAGCGAGGCCAGCGCCGGCCTCGGCTATCTATACGAGCAGTCGATCAACCAGTTGCTCACGCCGCGCGCGTATGCGGCGGTCGCCATCTTGTCGGCGTTCGCGATCGTCCTGTTTGTGCTCCTGACGGCAGCTGAGCGCCTGGCCGTGCCCTGGGCCTACCACAGACAAGGAGAGCCATGAGACGCCTGTTCGCAGTGGCGGCCGCCGCGGTCGCGGTGCTCGCCCTGGCCGCCTGCGGCGAGAAGAAGGAGTCGCTCACGTCGGCCAAGGGAAGCGCGCAGTCGCTGACGTTGATGCTCGACTGGTTCCCGAACGCTGACCACGTCGGCATCTACCAGGCGCTCGCCGGTGGCGACTTCTCGAGCACGGATCTAGACGTCCACGTCCAGACTCCCTCCGACCCGGCGGCGCCGCTTCAGCTCCTGGCGGCCGGAAAGGTCGACTTGGCCGTCTCCTACGAGCCGGAGGTGATGCTCGCCCGCAACCGAGGCGAGCCCGTCGTGGCGGTCGGCGCGATCGTGCAGCAGCCGCTGACCTCGATCGTCTCGGTCGCCTCGAAGCACATCCGCACGCCGTCTGACCTGCGCGGCAAGACGGTCGGCGATGCGGGGATCTCCTACCAGCACGCGTACCTATCGACCATCCTGGCCCGGGCCCACGTTCCCGCCAGCTCGGTCAGAGAGGTAAACGTGGGCGCGAGCCTCGTGCCGGCGATGCTCTCGGGGCGGGTCGATGCCACGCTCGGCGCCTACTGGAACTACGAGGCCGTCCAGCTCCAGCAGATGGGAAAGAACCCGAACGTGATCCGCATGAATCAGGTGGGCGTCCCCACCTACGACGAGCTCGTGCTCGTGGCACGCCAGAGTGAGCTGACGAGCGGACACATCGACATCATTCGCCGGTTCGTGCAGGCGCTGGGGCGCGGGTACGAGTCCGTCCGCCGCGACCCGACGGGCGCCGTCAACAACTTGGTGAAGGCCAACCCCAGCCTTGACCGCAGGCTTCAGCTGGCCTCGGTCCGGGCGACGCTTTCAGCGTTCTTCCCCGCCGGGACCAACGTGGGCAGACCTTGGGGCTGGCAGGACCCCACGCAGTGGAGCGCGTACGGGCAGTGGATGCTGTCCAACCACCTGATCTCGGCGGCCACCGCGTTCGACGGCGCCTCCACGAACGAGGTGCTGGCAGGTCAGGGGTCCTAGTTAGCGCTGGCCGCGCTGGGCCGGCAGATTCGCGGGCCCTTATCGTGCGCTGGGATGTCAGCCACCAACTGGGGCGGCAACTACGCCTATCTGGCGCGGCAGATACGTGCCCCGTCAAGCGTCAAGGAGCTTCAGGAGATCGTCTCGAGCTCGCGTCGGGTGCGGGTCCTGGGAGCGCGCCATTCGTTCACCGCCATCGCCGACTCGGCCGAGCTTGTGACGCTCGACGGCATCAGACCGCACATCGTGATTGACAGCGACGCCATGACGGTCTCCTTTGGCGGGGCGCTTCGCTACGGCGAGCTGGCCATGGAGCTGGAGCGCCACGGCCTCGCGCTTTCCAACCTCGGTTCCCTGCCGCACCTGGCTGTGGCGGGTGCCATGGTGCCGTCGGCGCGCTGACGCGGATCACGCTGGACGTAGAGCCCACTTATCAGGTTCGCCAGCGGGTGTTCGACCGGCTGAGCTGGGACGCGCTCTTCGAGCATTTCGACGCGATCATGTCGAGCGGCCATAGCGTGAGCGTGTTCACGCGCTGGGGGCCGACGACGGAGCAGGTGTGGGTCAAGCGTCGGGATGACGAGGGCCCTGATTTCGATCCCCCCGAGTTGTTCGGCGCCGTTGCGGCGACTGCCGAGCGGCATCCGATCCCAGGCCTCGATCCTGCCAACTCCACTCCTCAGCTGGGCGTACCCGGGCCGTGGTACGACCGCCTGCCGCACTTCAGGATGGGATTCATGCCATCCAGCGGGGCGGAGATCCAGTCGGAATACCTGTTCGCGCGGCGTTTCGCCGTGCCCGCCATCGAGGCGGTCCGCCGGTTGTCCCCCACGATCCAGCCGTTGACGCAGATCAGCGAGATCCGAACGGTGGCCGCCGACACGCTCTGGATGAGCCCGGAGTACGGGCAGGACACGGTCGGAATCCACTTCACCTGGCAGCTCGAGCAGGCGGCCGTGGAGCGCGCACTGGCCGAGGTCGAGCGGGCGCTGGCCCCATTCGACGCTCGGCCCCACTGGGGCAAGCTCTTCCTCGGGCCGCCGAAGGGGGTGGGTCGATCCTACGAGCGCTTTGATCATTTCGCGTCCCTGCTGGAGCGGCTCGATCCGGCTGGCGTGTTCAGAAATGAGTGGCTTGAGCGCAAGGTCTTCGGGCGCTGAGCGGGCTCCGAAAGCCGCCGCTAGGCCTGGGACCCGACCTCGGCGAGGCTCAAGTGAGGACCGATCAACGACAGATCGGCCTCCGAGAGCCGGTCGCTGCCGGTCTTCTGCTGGTGCCAGAACGGGTAGATGAGCGGCGGGCGGCTGACCTCCTCCAACCTGTCGACCTCTTCGTCAGAGAGCTCGAGCTCGGCTCCGGCGAGGTTGTCCGCGAGCTGCTCGTCGGTGCGAGCGCCGACAATCACGGTGGTGATCCCCGGACGGTGCAACAGCCATGCCAGTGCGACTCGCGCCGGCGATACCCCGCGGCCTTCCGCTATCTCCACCAGCACCTCGACCGTGTCATAGAGCTTCTCCTGGTCGTAGACCGGTGGCTCATCCCAGTCGCTCGCCTGTCGAGAGCCAGACGGGGGAGCCTGATCCCGTCGATACTTCCCGGTCAGGAGGCCTCCGGCCAGCGGGCTCCAGATCAGCAGCCCGAGCCCCTGATCCAGCGCTGACGGAACGATCTCGTACTCGGTCGAGCGCTCCTGTAACGACAGGTAGACTTGATGGCTGACGAACGCCGGCAGCCCGGTGGCCCTGGCGATGCCGAGCGCCTTCGTGACCTGCCAGCCGGCGAAGTTCGAGCAACCGACGTATCGCACCTTGCCGGTTTGCACCAGGTGCTCGAGCGCGGCCAGCGTCTCCTCGAGAGGAGTCTGTCCGTCCCACTGGTGGATCTGGTAAAGGTCGACGTGGTCCGTCCGCAACCGTCTGAGGCTGGCCTCACAGGCTTCGATCAGATGGTGCCTCGACAAGCCGGCGTCGTTGGGACCGGAGCCCATTGGGAAGCGGGCCTTGGTGGCCAGCAGCACGCTGTCGCGACGGCCACTCAGCGCCTGGCCCACGATCTCCTCCGCGTCGCCGTCCGAGTAGACGTCAGCCGTGTCGATCAGGTTGATGCCGGCGTCAAGCGCCATGTCGATCTGTCGACGGGCCCCTTCGAGGTCGGTGTCGCCGACGTCCCTGAACTTCCCCCGACCGCCGAACGTCATCGTGCCCAGCGTGAGGCAAGAGACCCGCAGACCGGATCGACCCAGGTTTCGATAGTCCATCGTTCCTCCTCGTGATGGTGGGCGCCGCGAGGTTACCGCCGCGCCCGAGGGCGCCGCTTCGGCGACGGGCCGCCGGTCGGCATCTCGGGGTCCCTACCGTCGGCGGCTCCTACCCGGCAGCGGCGGGCACTCGCTCCAAGATCAACTCGGCTAGGCGCTCCGGAGCGTCCATCTGGACAAACGTTCGAGCGTTGTCGATCCGCTCCAGCTGGCCGCGGGGGAACGCGGCCGCCAGTCGCTCCCCCTCGGCCAGGGGGAAGAAGCGGTCGCGAACCCCCCACGCGATCAACACCCGCTTGTCGAACGCCCCGAACTTGGTCGCGGCGTCCAGCGTGTAGGTCGCTGAGATTCCCCGCGAGACACGGACGAGGTCCCGTCGCACCCCGGGGTCACGGAGCGCCTCGAGCCATTGCTTGGCGTAGTGATCCGGCAGCGGTTCGACCGTCAGCGGGCCCATGGCGACACGCCGGACCGCGGCGATCCGGCCAAGCCGCTCCACGGTGACCGCCGCGCCGGGGAGGTGCCCCAGCGCCTTGATCGCCAAGCGGAGGGCGGGCGGGGGGAAGTTCTCGAACGCGTCGCAGTTGGTCAGCACCAGGCGCCCGAGCCGGTCGGGATGGGAGGCCACGACCAGCTGACACAGCCCCCCACCGGTGTCGTTG
>VAWT01000331.1 GCA_005883415.1 Actinomycetota bacterium
GTCGACGGTCTCCAGCTCGCCATCTGTGGCGGCGAGCAACTCCTCGAGTCCCCCGAACTCATCAACGATCCGCTGCACGACAAGCTTCGGCAGCCGTGGTATGCGCCCCAAAATGCGGATACCGCGCGGAGAAACGGGATAGTCGAGGGTATTCAGCTTACGGTCGTAGCCGAGCAGCTCGGCCAGGCGACCAAAGTCCAGTAGGTCCTGGTGCGGGAGGCGGACGAGCTGGTCGAACGCCATGGCGAAGTTCTCGTCGCTCTCCTCGACCAGGTAGTCGTGCACCAGCGAGGCTTTGTCGGCGGAGTCGCCGACCATCGTCTCGTCGAGCTGCATCTCGATCAGCCGGCCCTCGGTGCCGAGCTCGACGATGTAGCGCTCGATCTCGACCGCCATCCGCGTCACCAGCTCGGCGCGCTGAAGGACGGTGAGCACGTCGTGCAGCGTGGCGCCGCCTTCGAACTCGAGCGCGGTCAACCGTGTCGAGACCTGATCCAGGCGGCTGCGGTACTTGTCCAGCGTGGCCAGCGCCTGGTTGGCCTTGGCCAGCACGACCGGGATCTCCTCCAGGATGTACTTGACGCCGTCGACGTAGAGCGAGACCACCTCGCGTCGCTCGGACACCGCGACGACGAGCGCGTCGGTCTGCTTGGAGACCCGCTCGGCGGTGCGGTGGCGCGTGCCGGTCTCGAGCGTGAGGATCGTCGGGTCAGGCGTCAGCTGGACGTTGGCGTGGACGATCTTCGTCGCGTTCGCGTTGAGCACGATCGCGCCGTCCATCTTGGCCAATTGATAGAGGAAGGCTGGCGAATAGTCGAGCTCGACCTTGATCCCGCCGGAGAACAAGAAGGCGAGCTCCTCGGCGTCCCCGATCACGATCAAGCCACCGGTGCGGGCATGCAAGATGTTGTCGATGCCTTCCCGAAGAGATGTCCCCGGGGCGACCATCTCGAGCGCCCTCACCATCCGTGACTCCTGTCGAGACTCGAGCTCTTCTTTGAGCTCTTCCCCGGAACGCGGCGGCATGAAGCCCGATTTTACCCGGTATCCGCCGGAGTCTGTTTGCCCCCCTTCCGCGACTACGCGGCGGCCATGCGCGGTTCACCCCCGAGCGCTGCCGCGATCGCCCCTCGCAGCGTCCGGTGGCCGTCGGGCTCAAGCACCGAACCGAGTCCGAACCTGGTCGCTTCGGCCAGCCGCCGATCGGCGTGCGCCACCGTGCGCAGCTCGCCGGTCAGGCCCAGCTCGCCGAAGCAGGCGAGCGGTCGACCGCCCTCACCGGTCAAGGCAATCCGCTTGGCGGCACTCGCCACGGCCAGCGCCACGGCGAGGTCGGCCCCGGGCTCATCGACGCGCACGCCCCCGACGACGTTGACGAAAACGTCAGCAGCGCCGAGCCCGATGCCACCGTGGCGACCCAGCACGGCGAGCACGAGGGCCATCCGGTTGCGGTCAAGCCCGGACACGACGCGGCGCGGAGGCACGAGCTCGGAGGACGAAACCAGCGCCTGCACCTCGACGAGCAGCGGCCGCGATCCCTCCATCGCGCAAAGCACGACGCTGCCCGGCGCGCCCGTCGCCTCGCTGACGAAGCGCGCCGACGCGTCGAGGACTTCGACCAGGCCGTGGTCGTGCATCTCGAACACGCCGGCCTCGTTCGTCGAGCCGAAGCGGTTCTTGGTCGCGCGCACGGTGCGGTACGTGCGCTCGCGCTCGCCCTCGAACTGCAGCACGCAGTCGACGAGGTGCTCGAGCACGCGCGGGCCGGCCAGCGCGCCCTCCTTGGTGACGTGGCCGACGAGCAGCACCGCGATCCGCAGTGCCTTCGCCACGCGCATGATCTCGCCTGCGACTTCGCGGACTTGGCCGACCGAGCCTGGCGCGCTCGTCAGCTCAGTGCTGGACAGCGTCTGCACGGAGTCGACCACGCACACCTCCGGCCGCTCTGCTTCGAGCGTGGCGAGGACCGTCGAGAGGTCGGTCTCGGCGATCACCGGGATGCTCAGCGCAGCCGGCGCGCTCAGCCGAGCTGCGCGCATGCGGATCTGCTCCGCGGACTCCTCGGCCGAGACATAAAGCGTGCGCCGACCGGCGGCCACGAGGTTGGCCATAGCCATGGTCGTGAGCGTCGACTTGCCGATGCCGGGCGCGCCGCCGATCAGCACCAGCGACCCGGGGACGATCCCGCCGCCGAGGACGTTGTCGAGCTCGCCGATGCCGGTACTCAGCCGAGTCCGTTCCTCGGCCACTACCTCGCTCAGCGCGACCGGCTTGACCGCGCCGGCGCGGCGCGTAGCAGCACCGCCGCTACTCGACGGCCGGCGGGCAGCTGGTCGCACCTCCTCGACGAGCGTGTTCCACTCGCCGCACCCCGGGCACTGCCCGGCCCAGCGAGCCGACTCATGGCCACACGCGGAGCAGACGTGGATCGAGGTTGGGCGGGGCATCTGTGCCCAGACTACGTGCCGGTGCTGACGCCAAGGCGCGCCGGCACGGAGTTGGCACAAATAACGACGGCGGCCGCTGGTGCGACCGCCGTCG
>VAWT01000120.1 GCA_005883415.1 Actinomycetota bacterium
AAGGAGATCGAAGAGGCCTCGGCCATCGACGGCGCGAGCCGCCTCGGATTCTTCTTCCGCATGGCCATCCCGCTGTCGCTGCCCGGCGTGGTCACCGTCAGTATCCTCGCCTTCATCGGCAGCTGGAACAACTACGTCTTGCCGCTGTACATCTTGAATTCGCAGTCGAACTTCACGCTGCCGCTCGGCGTCCAGGCGTTCTCCTCGCAGTACTCGACGGACACGGCGAGGGTCCTCGCGTTCACCTCGCTCTCGATGCTTCCCGCGCTGCTGTTCTTCGCCGTCTTCCAGCGCCGCATCGTCGGGGGGCTCACCGGCGCGGTGAAGGGGTAGGCACACCGCGGGTCGCCGTCGGCGACCCGCGTCACCCGCCTGCGCCCCTAGGAAAGGATCATTTGATTGCCCCGCGCTCACATTGAGCTCGACAAGCGCGCCGTCATCGCGCCCGTCCGGCGCCGCACCTTCGGTGCGTTTGTTGAGCACCTTGGCCGGTGCGTCTACACCGGGCTCTACGAGCCCGGGCACCCGACCGCGAACGAGGACGGCTTCCGCATGGACGTCGTCGAGCTCGTCCAGGAGCTCGGCACCACGACCGTCCGCTACCCGGGCGGCAACTTCGTCTCGGGCTTCCGGTGGGAGGACTCGGTCGGTCCGCGTGACAAGCGCCCCGTTCGCCGTGACCTCGCCTGGCACTCGCTCGAGTCGAACCAGGTCGGTCTCGACGAGTTCGCCAGGTGGCTGAAGCTAACCGGCGCTGAGCTGATGCTTGCCGTGAACCTCGGCACCCGCGGCATCCTGCCCGCCCTCGACCTGCTCGAGTACGCCAACCATCCCTCCGGCACCGCGCTGTCGGACCTGCGCATCGCGAACGGCACACCGCAGCCGCACAACGTGCGCATGTGGTGCCTCGGCAATGAGATGGACGGCTCGTGGCAGCAGGGCTTCATGACCGCCGACGACTACGGAAGGATCGCCGCCCGCACCGCCGCCGCGATGAGAATGGCCGACAGGAACCTCGAGCTGGTGGTCTGCGGCTCCTCCGGCTCGTCCATGCCGACCTTCGGCGACTGGGAGCGCACGGTACTCGAGCACAGCTACGAGTACGTTGACTACGTGTCGTGCCACGCGTACTACCAGGAGCTGGACCGTGATCTCGGCTCCTTCCTCGCCTCGGCGCTCGACATGGAATTCTTCATCGGCACCGTCGTCGCGACGGCAGACCACGTCGGGCACAAGAAGCGCTCGAAGAAGAAGATGCAGCTCTCCTTCGATGAGTGGAATGTCTGGTACCTCAAGGAGCACCAGGAGGCCGCCGAGGTCAGCGACGAGTGGTCCTACGCGCCGCGCCTGCTTGAGGACGTCTACACGGTCGCGGATGCCGTCGTCGTCGGCAACCTGCTGATGACGCTGCTGCGGCACAGCGACCGCGTCACCTCGGCGTCGCTCGCCCAGCTGGTCAACGTGATCGCGCCGATCATGACCGAGCCAGGCGGGCCTGCCTGGCGGCAGACGACCTTCTTCCCGTTCGCGATCACGGACCTCAAAGAGACCGCGCGGGTGACGATTGACGTGCGCAGTCTCGCCTCCACCCAGATCACCGAGGCGGTCACGCTGGCCAACGCCGACGTCTACGCGAAGAACACGCTCGCCGACCAGGAGCGCGTCAAGCCAGCCGCGAACGCGAGCGCGGCCCTCACCGACGGAGTGCTCACTATCGAGCTGCCGCCTGTCTCGTGGACGGCGGCCGCGCTGTGCTGAGAGGCGAGCCGGCGGATGCCGAGATGAAAGAGGAGCAGACGATGACGACCCTGCACGTGGCGACGGACGGCGACGATTCCAAGGACGGCTCCGAGAGCAGCCCGCTGCGCACGATCAGCCGGGCGGCGGACCTCGCCCGGCCGGGTGACACCGTGCTGGTGCACGGAGGCGAGTACCGGGAGTGGGTGCAGCCGCGGCGCGGCGGGCTGAGTGCCACGCGGCGCATCACCTACCAGGCCGCGCCCGGCGAGCACGTCGTGGTCAAGGGATCGGAGCGGGTGACGGGCTGGGAGCAGGAAGCGGGGAACGTGTGGCGGGCGTCGGTGCCCAACTCGCTGTTCGGCGACTGGAACCCCTTCGCGCAGGAGATCGCGGGCGACTGGCTCGTCGAGCCCCAGCCGCCGCTGGCCAGGCACCTCGGCGAGATCTACCTGAACGGGCTCAGCTTCTACGAGGTGGGCACCCGCGACGAGGTGACCGACCCGCCGCTGCGCACCGAGGTCACCGACCACTGGACGCGCACGACCGGCCGGGTGCGCAACCCCGCGCAGACCCGGCTCGTCTGGTACGCCGAGGTCGGCGCGGACACCACGACGGTCTGGGCCAACTTCGGCGGCGCCGACCCCAACGCCGAGCTCGCGGAGATCAACGTGCGCAAGTCGGTGTTCTCCCCCGCCGAGCACCACGTCGACTACATCACCGTATGCGGCTTCGAGCTCGCGCAGGCGGCCTGCCCGTGGACCCCGCCCACTGCCGACCAGCCCGGGCTCATCGGCCCCAACTGGGCCAAGGGCTGGATCATCGAGGACAACGTGATCCACGACGCGAAATGCTCCGCCGTCTCACTCGGCAAGGGGGCCTCTACGGGCGACAACTACGCGACACTGCGCGGCGACAAGCAAGGCCACGAGTACCAGGTCGAGGCAGTGTTCTCCGGCCTGCAGATCGGCTGGGACCGCGAGCACATCGGCTCGCACGTGGTGCGGCGCAACACGATCTTCGACTGCGGGCAGAACGGCATCGTCGGCCACCTCGGCTGCGTCTTCTCCACGATCGAGGACAACCACATCTACAACATCGCGCTCAAGCGCGAGTTCTACGGATACGAGATCGCCGGCATCAAGCTGCACGCCGCGATCGACGTCGAGATCCGGCACAACCGCATCCACGACTGCTCGCTGGGCACCTGGCTCGACTGGCAGGCGCAGGGGACGCGCGTCTCGCGCAACCTCTACTACCGGAACAACCGGGACCTGTTCGTCGAGGTCAGCCATGGTCCGTACCTGGTGGAACACAACGTGCTCGCCTCACCAGTCTCGCTTGAACTGTTCAGCCAGGGCGGCGCCTTCGTCCACAACCTCATCGGCGGCACCGTGCGTCTAGTGCCCGTCCACGACCGGGCCACCCCCTACCACCGACCGCACAGCACGCAGGTCAAGGGCTACGCCATCATCTACAGCGGCGACGACCGCTGGATCGGCAACATCTTCCTCGGCGGCGACATTGCCAAGGCATACGGGTACGACACGACGCAGGACGCCGATCCCGCAGCGGGCTACGGCACCGCCGCCTACGACGGCAGCCCGACATCCCTCAAGGACTACATCTACCGCATCGCCAACCCGCCCGAAGGCAACGACAGTCGCATCCCCGGCGTGCGGGAGCCGGCCTACCTGCGCGACAACGTCTACGCGCCGGGCGCCAGCGCCTTTGCTGACGAGTCCTCCGCGCGGGCGTTCACCGGCCAGGTGTCGTTCGAGGTTGTCGAGGAGGGTGACGAGGTCTACCTGCAGGCGCAGCTGCCGCAGGCCTTCAGCGGCGTCCGCGTGGGCGTTGTCACCGGCGCCGACCTCCCCCGCCCCCGCCTCGTCGACGCGGACTTCGAAGAGCGCGACGGCACCCCGGTTATCGTCGACGTCGACCTGCTCGGCAAGCGCAAAGAACCAGGCCGCGACTACCCCGCCGGACCGATCGCCGCCCTAACCCCCGGCAAGTCCCGCATCCGCGTGTGGTGAGCCAGCGCAGCTTACG
>VAWT01000121.1 GCA_005883415.1 Actinomycetota bacterium
TGGGTCCGTGCCACGGTCGCCAACCCGAACCGCTCGAGCGCGGCATTTGACATTCGAACATGTCCGTAGCCGAAGCCGTAGGAGATCACCGGGCAGCCGCGGATGATTGCCTCGAGTACCGTCAGCCCGGCGCTTGAGTGGATCAGCGCGTCGCTGGCTGCCAGCACGTCGCCCATCCGGTCGGTGAACCCCATGATGCGCAGCCGGCGCTCCTCGCCGAAGCGCTTGGCCACCTTGGCGCGGAGCTTGTCGTTGCGACCGCAGAGGCACAGCACGATCGCGTCCGGCGCCTGCTCGAGCGCGGCGCGTGTTGCCCCGGCGAGGTCACCCACCCCCCAGCCGCCTCCCGAGATGGCGATGACCTGGGCGTCGGCCGGGAGGTTCAGGGCGCGGCGAGCATCGGCTCTGTCGCGATAGGCCAGGAACGAAGACGCAGTGGGCGGCTTTGCCCAGCGCACGCTGCCAGGGCCTGCGATCTTCTCCACCTCCTCCGCCGACTCAGGATGGGTGATGAAGTGAAGGTCGATACCGGGATGGGCCCAGAAGTGGAGGCCCGCCAGGTCGGTGATCGAGGAGTAGCAGGGGACGTCGAGCTTCCCTCTGCGCCGTAGCTCACCGAGGATCGCGGTCACGCCCGGGTAGGTCGAGACGATCAGGTCTGGATCGTGAGCCTTGATCAGCCGCTTCAGGCCGCGGCTGCCGAACAGCCTCAGCATCTGACGGGACAGCCACCGTGTGGGCGCCACCTGCATGAACAACCTGTACTGGAAGTCGAACCACCATGGGATCCACTGGAACATGAACGCCGAGTTCTCGCGCAGCACCCTGGTCAAGAGACCGCCCATTGCCGGCAGGCCATTGACGATCGACACCTGGGCGTCGGGATCCTCGTCCGTGAATTCCCTGGCCACGGCGCGTGCCGGCAGGTCGTGACCTTCGCCGATGTCGGCCGAGATGATCAGCACGTGACGGGGCCTTGACTCGGCGTCCGGCTCGCCCGCCGGAATGACCGCCTCGGCTACGCGCTCTGCCTCAATCGCCGCTTGCTCCCGTCGCCAGTCGACGTACTTGCGTACGCCCTCTGCAAACGGGGTCGACGCGGTCCAGCCGAGCTCGCTCTCGGCGCGCTTGGAGCACACGATCTTGCCGCCGAAGTCCCCCGGGCGCGCCGGGGTGTGCACGATCTGCACATCGCCCATCAGGTCCTTCACGGTCTCGGCGATCTGCTTGATGGAGACGTTCTCGTCCGACGCGAGGTTGTAGACCCGGTTGCGGGCGAGATCGCCCACCGCCACCGCCACACCGTCGGCCAGGTCCTCGACGTACACGAACCGCCTGGACTGGCTGCCGTCGCCGGCCACCATGAGCGGCTCGCCGCCCAACGCCTTGTTGACGAATGCGGGAATGACCGCGGCCTCCCGCGCCCGAGGCCCGTACGGGATGCCGAAACGGAGGATGGTGTAGTCGATCCCGTACAGCTCCTGGTAGGCCTTGCAGTACAGCTCGCCGGCCAGCTTGGTGCTCGTGTAGAGGTGGCTCGGAGCGGGCAGGAGCGTCTCCTCGTCGACGGCTTCCCCCTCGCAGTCCGAGTACACCCAGATCGTGCTCGCGTACACGATGCGCTTCACGCCCGCCCGGCGAGCGGCCTCCAGCACCGCCACGGTGCCGCGGGCGTTGACCCGCTCCGCGTCCTCCGGCGAGGCATGGACGTCGTTGACGTCAGCCACCGCCGCCAGGTGGGCCACCGCGTCGCAGCTGTGCAGCGCACGCTCGAGCGCCTCGCGATCGGTGATCGACCCGAGCCGCTCCTCCACGGTCCCGGGCTCGTGCCACGGCGACGGCCTTAGGTCGTAGATCACCGGCTCGTGGCCGCGCGCGCGCAGTTTGTCGACCACGTGCGAGCCGATGAAGCCGGAACCGCCTGTTACGAGAACTCTCATGCCTGGTGCGCCTGGTCCCCGGACTCGGGTTGATCCTGCCCTAGCTCGAGGTCCGGTTGGTAATACAGCGGTACGCAGGAATGGTTGCGCGCCACCCAGTCGGAGTTGGGGAGCTCCGTCTCATGGCC
>VAWT01000122.1 GCA_005883415.1 Actinomycetota bacterium
GGCCGCAACATGTTTGGCCCGATCCGCGGCGAGTGGGACGAGGAGTGGTCGGGCTGGTGGGGGCCCGAGCCGCCCTACCACGCGCCCGTGTTCGTCCTAACCCGTCACGCTCACGCGCCGATCGAGATGGAGGGCGGGACGACGTTTCACTTCGTCACCGATGGCTTCGACGCCGCCTACGCCCAGGCCCGCGAGACTGCCGGCGCAGACGGCATCGACATCGCGGGCGGCGCCTCGACCGTCCGCCAAGCGCTGCTGGCGGGCGTCATCGACGAGCTCTGGCTCGACATCGCCCCCGTTCTGCTCGGGTCCGGCGAGGGGATATTCAACGGCGTCGCCGAGTTCGATTTCGAGCCCGCCGAGGTCCTCCATTCCCCACTGGCGACGCACATCTGCTATCGCCGGGTGGGGTGAGACGGGATACGACGATGAAATACATGATCCTTCTGTACGACAACGCCGACATGCGCGAGATCTTCTCGTCGCGCAGCGACCTGATGGAGGAGATGGCCGGATTGCTCGAGGAGATCAGGCAGTCGAGCGAGCTCGTCGCGACTGAGCCGCTCGCCGACCCTGTGCAGACGAAGACAGTGCGCCCGGCCGACGGCCCGCCGGTGGTCACGGACGGGCCGCTCGCGGAGGCTAAGGAACACTTCGGCGGCTACCTGATCGTCGATTGCGAGACCAATGAGCGCGCGGTCGAGATCGCCGCGAAGTGGCCGAGCGCACGGTTCGCCCCGATCGAAGTCCGGCCGATCCTCGATGTCGGCGGCGCCGACCTCTGAGACCCACGAGCACCTCCTGCGCCCGCTGGCGCCGGAGGTGCTCGCCCTGCTCGTGCGCCGCTACGGCCCGTTCGACGCGTGCGAGGACGCGGTCCAGGAGGCACTCCTCGCAGCGGTT
>VAWT01000186.1 GCA_005883415.1 Actinomycetota bacterium
AAGGAGGCGACTTCCACCACGCGCGGGTGGGCGAGCAGTGGCAAGACGATCTCCGAGCCAGGTAGGGTCGCGGCCCGTAGCAGCGGGTGGACATCCTGTCCAAGGCCTCCACTCGAGACGAGTATGAGCCGCTGGCAGCGCTCCGGGAACTGATATGCGAACTGCATCGCGATCCCACCGCCCAGGGAGTGGCCGACGACGCTCGCGCGCTCGATGTTGAGGCCTACCAGCAGGTCGCGGATGCCGGAAGCGTGGGCTCCAAGCGAGTAGTCGCCGCGCGGCTTGGCCGAATCACCATGCCCCAGGAGATCGGGCGCGATGACCGTGTGCGTCTCGGCGAGCAGGTGAACGCTCTGGTCCCACTGGGCGGCGCGGCCGGCGACCCCGTGGATCAGAACGACCGGGGGGCCCTGGCCCGCGATATTGAAATTCACGCGATGGCCGTGCAGGAAAGCCTCCGCGTGCTCTATCTCGGGCACGGCTCGGACATTGCGCTGGCGTTGCTTGGGGGCCGGCTCGGCCGGCGGGCTCTCAGGAGCAGGAGTCGCAGTCATATGGCGCACCCTACCGGCATTTGGAATTCGTCATACGCACCGGAGTGCCCCGGCTCAGCCAGCTTGAAACGCCATATCGACCTCGTGTGTGAGCCACATCACGGCGTTCCCACGGCCCCAATCGAGCCGCTCAGAGACCCGGCGCGGCCCCGGAGCGCAAGCGTTCTTAACGTCCGCTAACGCACATGTGACAGGGTCCTGAGCAGGTGATCAGATGAAAAGCGAACCGGCCGCCGCGGTCGAGCCCCGGACGCGGCGGCGGCCCGGGCTTCGCGTGCTCGGCACAGTCATCATCAGCACTGTGTCTCTGGGCGTGCTGGTGTGGGTCGCGCCGCCAAGCCAGGTGATCGACACGATCTCCGATATGAACCCACTGTGGGTACTCGGTGCGTTCGGGCTGGAGCTCGCCTCCTGCCTCAGCTACATAGTGGTCTTCCGGCGCTTCTTTCCCGAGCCGTCACCGCCGGTCAGCCGCCGAGTGGCGTGGATCGCGATGGGAGCCGGTGCTGTCCTTCCTGGCGGGAACTTCTCCTCTGCGGCGACCACGGGCTGGCTGCTGCGCAAGCAAGACATCAGCCCCCGCCGCCTGATCGAGCGCTGCGGCGAGTTGTTGTGCTTCCTGATCCTGTTCGGATTCTTCGTCAATCTGGTGGCGGGGGCGGTGCTGCTGGTCGGCATCGGTCGTGGTCCTCATGACCTCGAGCACGCCGGTGGCCCGATCCTCGTCTCGCTGGTAGTGATCGGTGCGGCCCTCGCCATGATGCTGATCGGACGCCACTACGGTGCCCGCGCGCCGCGTGTAGCGCAGTCCATCGCGGCGTCCCTGGATGGCGCCTGGCAGCGTCTCTTTCACCCCCACTGGCGGATGCTCGGCGCCGCCGGGTTCCTCTTGCTCGACATGGCGGCACTGTGGGCCGTCTGCCGCGCGACCGGCCATCCCCTCGGGGTTCTGGCGCTGTCGCTCGCGTACTTCATCGGCTACCTGGCGTCGATGCTCCCGGTGCCGGCGGGGCTGGGCGTGCTCGATTCTGGGCTCGCTGGCGCGCTCGTCCTGTACGGGTTCTCGCCGGCAGCCTCGGTCGGGGCCGTGCTGGTCTACCACGCGATCGCGATCTGGATCCCGGGACTCGGCGGCCTGGTCGCGTGGCTCCCGACACGGCGTCAGCGATTGGCGGAGGCGGCCGGTTTATCGCTCGCCGAGCCGGCGCCAGCGGGCTGACGGTCAACTGCCGCGAGCGCGGGCATAGGATGCGGGCATGACTCCCCTCGTGCTCGTCGACGAGCCGGCGCCGCACGTCGTCCGAGTCATGCTCAAGCCTGACCGATGACCGGCACTCCTGAGGCTCAGCCCAAGCGTCGCGTCAGCCGCAGCGAGGCGGCCCGCATCGTCGCGACGCGCGATCCGGTCCTCGCCAAGCTGGTGGCAGACGCCGGTCCGATCCGGCTTCGTCAGCGGACGCTGTCGCCATTTAACGCCTTGGTGCAGGCGATCGTTTACCAGCAGCTGGCCGGCGCGGCGGCCAGAGCGATCCACGGCAGGCTGATCGCCGCCATGCCAGACGGGGCGGAGCCCGAGGCGCTGCTTGCGCTCTCGGACGAAACCCTGCGGGCCGTCGGCCTGTCAGCCAACAAGGTCCGCTCGTTGCGGGATCTCGCGACGAAGGTGCTCGAGGGGACGGTCGCCATCTCGCCGCGCGGTCTGTCCCGCCAATCGGACGACGAGGTGATCGCCCGGTTGACGACCGTTCGCGGCATCGGGCCTTGGTCGGCGCAGATGTTCCTGATGTTCCAGCTGCGGCGCCTCGACGTCTGGCCAGTCCTCGATTTCGGCGTGCGGCACGGTTACGGCCTGGCGTGGAAGATCCCGACACCCACAGCCCGCGAGCTCGAGCCGCTCGGCGATCCGTTCCGTCCGTATCGCTCGGTCGTGGCGTACTACTGCTGGCGGGCCGTAGAGCTGTACGCCGGCGCCAAGGAGAGCGCCGTCACCCGGTAAGCGACTACGGGGACATTTCGTACGCGCCGGCGAGTGCCCGCACTTCGGTGTAGACGCGGTCACTGCGTTCAGAGTCGATCACCGGCTTGCGTACGTTTGCCACCGCCCACGCTTGCTGCGCTTCGGTCGATGAGTCCTTGCCGTGCAGCTCGATCGCCGTCGTGCTGAAGTCGCGTACCAGCGTCTCGAACACAAGGTCGACGATGTCCTGCGTGGTGTGCTCGATTTGGGCCTGCTCGAGGATCAGCTGTGCATAAGGAATCAGCGTGAACAGCTGTGAAAGCGATTGCTGGAAGTCCAGGTCACCTGTCATCTGCTCGGACGTGAGCGGAGCCTCCTGGAGCAGCGCAACGAGCGCATCCGCCTGTTGGCGGAAGACGGCGACGTTCGGGACATGGGCGAACGCGTCGAACAACGGCCGCCAATCGGGGAACGCGATCTTCCCGAGGCCGCGAGTCGGGCCCTGGTCGAACAGGAAGGCATCGTCCGCCGCCTCCTTGTGGATCGGCGGCGGACTCAGCTCAGAACTCCCTAAGAGGTACTGGGGCAGGAACTTGAGCGTCAGCGCGCGGTTCACATGAACGGTTCCCTCGAGCTTCGGCAGACCATCGATTCCCGTTTTGGCTAGCTCGAAGTAGCTGTCGCGCTCAAACCCCTTGGCCGAGATCACCTCGGCGAGCAGTCGCACGATCCGCTCGCCCTCCATCGTCACCTGCATCTTGTTGATCGGCGTGAACAGCAGATACCGGCGATCCTCGCGGGAGGCGCTGCGTACATAGTCCACCGCCCGCGCGCCGTAGAGCTTGGTGGCGAGAAGCCGGGCGTAGGACTCGCACAGGATCCGCCGGACCTGGCCAAACTCGGTCACCCGCTTGCCGAACAGGATCCGGTTCTCGGCCTGTGTGACCGTCTCGTAGAAAGAATGCTCAGCCATCCCGATCGCGCAGAAGCCGAGGTTGAACTTGCCGACGTTGATTGTGTTCAAGGCCGCCTCAAACGCCGCTGGACCGACATGGAGCACGTCCTCGGCCCGCACCGGGTACTGGTCGAGGTCGAACGCGCTCACGTAGAGCTGCCCGTGGACGACATTCCCGATCAGCTTGTATGCCGGATGGGCGCTGTCGGCGGCGAAGAACACATAGCCGTCCGGACCCTCGACGTCGTTCCGGCGTCCGAACACGGAAACCATGCCCGCCACGTTGCCGTTGCCGATGTAGTACTTCCCGCCGCTGGCGCGGAAGCCACCATCGCCGTCCGGCGTGAGAATCATGTCCGTCGAGTAGATGTCTGCGCCGTGCTCGCGCTCTGAAAGGCCGAAGGCGAACACCGCGCCATCGTCCAGGAGGCGGGCCGCACGAGCTCGCGCCGTGTCATTCTCGCTCTGCCAGATCGGCCCGAGACCAAGGATCGTGACCTGCCATGCGTACCAGTACGGAAGCCCGTAGAACCCAAGGATCTCGTTGAACACAGCGTTGCGGGCGGTGTCCCAGCGCTTTCCGGCCGCATCGCCAGCGTCACGCGCCGGGGTCAGAAACGTCGCAAACGCCCGCTCCCCGGCCAGGAACTCGATGAAATCGGAGTACCAAGCGTCGGTGTGGCTCTCGGCGAGCAGCCGAGCCTTCCCCTTTGCCTCAAACCACTCGATGGTGGCGCGCAGCACGCGCTGCGTCTCGCCGTCGAACGCCGAGAATTCATCTTTCGCCGGATTGAGCAGGCGACCGGTCGCCGTAGCGGTTGTCATGGATGAGATCCTCTCAGACCCCGGACCGCCAACGTGCCGTGCTGGCCGCGCTGCAGTAGTGGGTCGGCCCTATCCGCGAGCCTGCGCGAGGAAGTCGTCGAGCCCCGAGCGCGCTTCCCGTCGTACCTTCGTGCGGACCATCGGGGTCCAGCCGAGGGCGAGCCCAGCGGGGCCCAGCGCCTGGCGCGCCCACGCGTAGAACGAGAAGGAGTCTTGGTGCCCGGCGATTAGGCCGTGCTCGAAGCGGAACTCGGCGCGAACGTCGTTGTGCACCCTGCGACCAGTCGAGAACGTGTAGTCGGCGAGCCAGTGCGCGCTTCCGCGCTCGTCGGCCGCCTGGTGCTCGACGAGCGTCACCTCGAGGTCCTTGGCGCGACCGGTGAGCATCCGCCACATGGCTCCCGGCTCGTCGTCCCGGAGACTGGTGAACACCGGGTCCGAGAAGCGTGCACCGGGTGCGTAGCACGCCGCCATCGTGGCTCCGTCGCGGCGGGCGAACGCCGCGTAGAAGCGCTCGATCAACTCCTCGTTGGGATGGGCCACCGGCGCACGCTACCAACCGGTCAGACGTCCTGCCGCCGGCGACCAGCTGCGCCAGGCGACGCTTCAGCCTGCGGACCAGTAACCGTCCCCAGCTGCCGGCACGAGCTTCGCGCCTGCCCGCTGCAGCTCCTCGCGCGCCTGGTCAAGACCGATGCCCCGCAACTCGGCCACCTCGGCGGTGGCCAGCGGATACGGCGCCCAGGCGAGGACCTCCTCGACCGACTGCGGCGGCGGGCGGCGCTCGACGTCGGCGGCCACGTTGGCGACCGCCACCTCGTACACCGCGAACGGCTGAAAGCCGGGCATTACCACACGTCGGTCGTCGCGCTCGAATACCGCTGAGGCCGTGGAGTAGCGCAGGCCACCGTTGCTTCGGGAGAGGCGTTGCGGCAATGCGAGCGCCTCCGGCAGCGGCGCCCGGGTGGCGGCCATGTCCTCCCTCAGCGCTCTCTCCACGAACTCGTCGGCCAGCCAGGAGTCAAGCTCCTCCGGGGCTATGCCGGAGTCTTGGCTGGCACCATAAATTGTCTCGAGTTCATCGAGCGCCTGGCCCAGGGAGAACGCGCGACGACGCAGCGCGCGCAGCAGCAGGTCGGCACGCGCGTCCCCATGGATCCGCGCCCCGACATATGCGCGACAGGCCTGAATCGTCGCCACCAGACGATCCCTCGGCTCTGTGAGCATCGGCATCCCGTAGGAGGCCCGGAGACGCTTCGCGTTCGCGACGACCATCTCTGGCTTAAGCCCGCGCTCCTCATACGAAGAGCTCTTCTCGGTCAACACGATCATCATCCGCGTGACATCGAGCCTCTCCCCGTAGTGCCACAGCAGCTGCAGCTCCTGGCGCTGGGCATTGAACCCGAACGGACAGCCCGGGTCGGTGTAGATCGTGACCTTGACACGCTCCATCGAGACCTCAGACTAGGGTCTTGGCCATGAGAGCTCAGCTCTCGGCCCGCCCCTCGCCAAGCCGCCGCACACGGAGCAAGTTCTCGCTGACCCTCGACCGCAGCGCGCAATCTGTCTTGCGGTGCGCGGCGGATTTGCCCTTGACGGCTAAGGTCTTGTGTTGATGAACGCGCCTGACTCGGTCGCCCGGGTTAGCCGAGTTGAGTTTGAGCTGGCCCGCTTCGAGGTGATGGGCGACCGCTGCCAGGTGCAGGGCCGATGGTCTGGGGTGCGGGGACGTCGGTTCATGCGACCGGCTCTGACTGCCGTCGTGGACGGCCGGTTGGTCCGCCTGCTCGCTGATCTCGCTGATAAGCCGTGGACTGCGGAGGACGGCCAGCCCTGGCAAGCAACGTTCCCGTATACCCTCGAACGCGCCGAGCTTCAGGAGGCGGAGTTGACGGTCGCGCCGGACGTCACTATCACGCTTCCGGCACCGCAGCGGCCTGCGCGCGCCGCCGCGAGGAAGAAGTCCTCCTCGCGGCGCGCGGATGCAGCCCCACAGCCTGGCCTTCGCCGGGCGGGCGGTGGGTCGCGCGTCAGCGCCGACGAACCGTTCGACCAGGTTGATCGGCCCCGCCGCCAGTCGCGAGGGTCGGACCTCGGTGGCGCGGGCGACGAGGCGGATGCGTTGACACGGGAGCTGGCTGAGTTGCGAAAGGCACACAGCCGGTTACGACACCAGCTCGATCGCCTCGAAGCCGACAAGGCACAGACTGCGCAGCGGCTGGATCAGATGTCCCGCAGGCTGCGTCAGGAGACCCACGAGCGCGAAGAGGCGAAAGTGGCTCGCGATCGGATCGCAGCCGACCTCGAGGCGGTGCAGAGGGAGCGGCGTGAGGTCGTGGCTGAACGCGACGCCGCGCGAGGCGAGCGTGATCAGATGGCACGCGAGCGCGAGTCAGCCCAACGCGCTCACGACGAGCTGCTGCAGAAAACCCACGCCGCTCGCGTGGCTCGTGATCGTCCCGTTTCGGTGAGGTGGGTGCGGTGGCGGTAGCGTCGGCGCATGGCGCGCCCGCGGGCCAGACACATCTGTTGCCTCCCTAGACCGAAGCGCGCCAGGCAAGCGGTTCGTCGCCAACGCGATCGCCCGTCGTCTGGCGGCGAGACAGCGTGCGACGGTGCCCGGGCGTGCAAGGGCACGTAGATCCCGCGGCACGCTGGCAGCCGGCGCCGTCTACCCGCGCCCGACGAGATGGTTCTCGGCGCGCCGGTAGGGGCAGGCTTCTCGCGACCGGAGCGCATCCCGGTGGTAGCTGGTCGGTGGCGGCGGTGTCTCGATCCATGACCACCTCCGCGGCCGGGTCAGAATGCGTGCCAGTGCCGATTGTCGTGGGCGGGTACCGGGACATCAGCGGTAAGTTCGACCGGGCGGCCAGCGGCAGCCTCGGCGCTGGAGGTCAGCGAGCGGGAAGCGCGCTGCCGCCGTCGTTCACCCGCACGTGGTGCAGGGCGGGAGACGGCCTGCACGTACGACGGACGCTCAGGACTTTTGCCTAGCGCGCAATACCGCTGTCTTCTGTGCCTGGAACTCGTCCTCGGTGAGGACCCCCGAGTCCCGGAGCTTTCCGAGGCGTTCGAGCCGGCCTATGAGCACGTCTATCGACAGCAGAGTTGAACCGTCGGTGCTCGCTGCGGCAGGGACAGAGATATCAGGTGGCGTCGACTGATTGATCGTCCCCGGCGGATCCGGTGCTGACTGTATGGCCGGAGCCCGAGCCGATCGGTCAATCTCGTTCGACACCTCATTGACCTGTGCCAAGAATTCCTCGGCTTGCCTATGAATCTGCCATCCGTTAACGGGCAGCGACGCAGCGATCGCTACGCCGGGTCCGTCGATCCTCAGCACCACCTTGCGCATATCGCGGAATCGGCGCTTCTCGCCAGACCTCTCGATACGGGCAGTTGCGCCGATGACCGAGCCCGATTTCCCTAGATAGTCGATCCGGCCATCGGCATACAGCTTGATGTTGCGAATCGCCGGAGCGAATTGGGCGACGGGTCTATCCTTTTTGACCATAAGCAGTTAGATCGCTTCGACCCAGCTCAGGTACACACGTACCGTACAGCGAGGTGTGCCGCTGGTGGGGATCGACCCCACGACCTTCGGCGTAAGAGCCGTCTCCGCGGCTGCGCGGGCCTCTCCAGACCCAGCGAGGCGATTGATTCCGCCGCCGGCGTGATACGCCACGGGCAACGGAAATGGTCCTCACGCCCGCCTGGACAGCGGCATCGCGTTGGCGACGAGGGAGTCGCCAGGCTCGTCGACCGGCGGACGAGCGCTCGGTCGCGAGGCTGTCGCGTAAATGTTCGGAGACTGTCGTTGGTTAGCGAGAATTGATAAGCGGGTCATCCCCGCGGGAG
>VAWT01000123.1 GCA_005883415.1 Actinomycetota bacterium
CGCGGCGCGCGTGGCTCGGTGGAAAACATCGCGTAGAACGTGGCGACGCCGTAGACCTCGGCAGGCGGGACGGACAGCCGGCGCGCGATGTGGTTCAGCGCTCCCGGACTGATCCAGCCCACCGCGTCGGACACCGCGTGCAACGCCGGCAGCAGCAGGTGCCGGTGACCGCGCGCGGCGTCGCTCGACGGCCCCAGCACTCCGGATAGGGCGGCGTCCACCGCGTCCCGCTCGGCCACGGTGGGTTCGGCCGACGACAGCCGCAGATCCACAAACCGCTCCTTACCCGCCAGCCACCGCAGGCGTCAACTTCTCGATCCGGATCGCGGTGGCCTTGAACTCCGATGTGCCCGACTTCGGGTCCCAGGCGTCATTCGTGATCAGGTTGGTGTCCACCTGTTCGGAGAAGTGCGGGGTGAACGACGCCAACCCGGGGCGCAGCGACGGGTCGAATGCCACCGGCGCCTCCACCGACCCGCGGCGCGAGCTGACCCGCACCCGCTCGCCGTCGGCGATGCCCAGCTTCGCGGCGTCCGTGGCGTCCATCCGCAGCGCCTCGCGGCGGCGCATCGGCGAGGCGTACCCGCCGCTTTGCACGCCGGAGTTGTAGGCGTCCAGCAGCCGGACGGTGGTCAGCCGGATCGGGAATTCGTCGGTGAGCTCGTCGACCGGCGGCACGTGCTCCACCGGCACGAACGGCGCCGCCGGTCCGCGCTTTTCTGGGTCGGTTTCCCACAGGCGCGCGTGCATCAGCAAGGTGCCCGGATGGTCCTCGGACGGGCAGGGCCACTGCAGCCCGCCCAGCGCGTCCAACCGCGGGCACCCGCCGCTCGCTGTTGGTGACAGTGCCCTCGTATTCGCACCAGTCGGCCGCGGCGGGCAGCACGACGTCGGCGAGTTCGGCGGTCGCGGTCCGGAAAATGTCCTGCACGACGAGGATGTCGAGGTTGCCCAGCAGGTGGCGGGCGTGCGCGGCGTTGGCCTCCGACTCGGCGGGGTTCTCCCCGATGCAGTACAGCGCGCGCAGTTCGCCGCGGTCCATCGCCTCGAACATCAGCGACAGGTGCATCCCGGGTTTGGGCGAGATCGGGGCGCCCCAGGCGCGCTCGTAGCGTGTCCGCGCCTCGTCGTCGCCGAGGTCGTAGCCGCCGGGCAGCTTGGCCGGGATGGCCCCCATGTCCCCGCCGCCCTGGACGTTGTTCTGCCCGCGCAACGGGCACAGGCCCGAACCGAAGCGCCCGACATGCCCGGTCAATAACGCCAGGTTGATCAGCGCGTAGACGTAGTCGGCGGCGTTGTGATGCTCGGTGATCCCGAGCGTCCAGCACAGCTGCGCCCGGTCAGCCCGCGCGTAGGCGTGCGCCAGCTGCTTGATCAGTTCCGCGGGGACCTTGGTGATCTCCTCGGCGCGCTGGAGGGTGTAGGGCTCGACGGTGCGCCGGTAGTCCTCGAAGCCGCTGGTCGCCCGGTCGATGAACGTCCGGTTCTCCAGCCCGGCCACGATGATCTCCCGGCCGATCGCGTTGGCCAGCGCGATGTCGGTCCCGACGTCCAGGCCCAGCCAGCCGTCGGCCCACTGCGCCGTGCTGGTCCGGCGGGGGTCCACCGAGTACAGCCGCGCGCCGCGTTTGAGGCCCTGCAGCACGTGGTGCAAGAAGATCGGGTGCGTCTCTCGCGCGTTGGAGCCCCACAGCACGATGAGGTCGGCGTGCTGTGCCTCAAGGTAGCTACTCGTGCCGCCACCGGCACCGAAGACCGTCGTCAGACCGACGACGCTGGGAGCGTGTCAAGTGCGGTTGCAGCTATCGACGTTGTTGCTGCCCATCACTACTCGGGTGAACTTCTGCGCGGTGTAGTTCATCTCGTTGGTGGCCTTGGAGCAGCTGAACATGCCGAAGGCGTTGCCGCGGTGACGGGCGAACCCGGCCGCGGCGCGGTCCAGCGCCTCCTCCCAGCTCGCCGGTCGTAGCCGCCCGGCGTCCCGGACCAACGGTTCGGTCAGGCGCGTGTGCCGGAACTTGCTCATCAGCGGACCTCTCCGAGGTGTGCCAGACTGCAAAGAACGAGATCGAGCGTAACCCTCTTGGGCGGGGACGGCGGTTAGGCGATGGGGCGGCTGACGGTGCGCCATCCCGTGCTGCGGCTATCCGCTGGGGACAGCAGCAGGCGGCCCGACCGGCTGGCCGTCGAGGAACCCATGGAGCTGCGGGTTGACGGCCACGCGCTGGCGGTCACCATGCGCACGCCGGGTCACGACGTGGAGCTGGTCCACGGATTCCTGCTGACCGAAGGCGTGATCGGATCGGTGAGTGACATCGTCACCGCCCGGTATTGCAACTCCGTCGACGGCAACGGGCGCAACACCTACAACGTGCTCGACGTGACGCTCGCCGCCGGCGTCGCCGCGCCGGACAGCGGGGTAGACCGCAACTTCTACACCACCTCGTCGTGCGGCGTGTGTGGCAAGGCCTCGCTCGATGCGGTGCGCCTGCGCAGCCGATTCTCTGTTGACGACGACTCCGCACAAGTGTCGCCGCAGACGCTGTTCGCACTGCCCGATGCGCTGCGCGCCGGCCAGCGGCTGTTCGACTCCACCGGTGGGCTGCACGCAGCCGGGCTGTTCACCGCCGAGGGCCGCCTGCTCGTCGTGCGGGAAGACGTGGGCCGGCACAACGCGGTGGACAAAGTGCTCGGCTGGGCGCTGCTCAACGACCGGATCCCGGCGCGTGGCTGCATACTCATGGTGTCCGGGCGGGCGTCGTTCGAGCTCGTCCAGAAGGCAGTGATGGCAGGCGTCCCTGTGCTCGCGGCTGTCTCAGCACCCTCGTCGCTGGCCGTCGACCTGGCCGCCGAGTCCGGGCTGACCCTGGTCGGCTTCCTTCGCGGCACCACCATGAACGTCTACGCCGGGGCCGACCGAATCAGGGCAACCTCGCGCAGCGTGGACTAGCGACCGGCTCGATCTCGGTAACTAGCAGCTCAGACAGGGCGATGTCCTGTCCGAACCCGCGACCGCGACACGCCGCACAGGGTTGACCCGTTGGAGGAACTCCCGTGACCCATTCCCGCACCTTCGTCACCGGGCTGGCACTCGCCGTGCTGCTGGCTCTCGCCGACCTGATCAGCCTGGCAGCGATCAATACCGCGGACGGTCCACCTGCCGTCGTCATCATCGCCGGCGCAGCGCTCGGCCTGATCACACTGGTCGGGGTGTGGATGGCGTGGCGTCGCCAGCGCGGCGGCCGCGCGACCGTGGTCGTGTCCCGATTGCTGTCCATGGCCCTGGGCATCCCG
>VAWT01000124.1 GCA_005883415.1 Actinomycetota bacterium
AACCGGGGTCGGTTGAGGGAGCTACCAGGATTTCACCCGGTTCCAGATAAGCACCCACCGGATCAAGGATCACGCGAGCTAGAGCGGTCACTACCCCTGCTGAGGCTGGTGTTCCCCGGAGCATCTTCTGGGCTTCCCCTGTCAAGAGTGTTTCACCGGCCGGTGTGGTGCCATCAGAGAGCAGCACACGCGGAATACGCCGACGGGCAAGCTCATGCTCATAGCTGGCATGACGCTCTTGAACCAGAGAGTGTAGGTCTGTGCCAGCCAGCGCTGCTCGCGCTTCGGACAGGGTAAGAAAGAAGATGTCCCCAGCCGCCTCTAGTCGTCCAGCTTGCACGAGTTCTTCGCCAACGGGCCAAAGGAGTTTGCGAATCTGTGCGAAGAGCACGATAGCACAAAACTTCGGCACCTCCCGTAAACCCACCAAAGCGCGTGTACGGTTCAGGAGAAACCCGACCAGCATGCCTCGCAGGCGTCCCTTGCGAGTGGCACGCCGGGTAAGTTCAGCGACCATCGCTTCGGCGGCCTCGGCTCCTCTGCGGAATTGCACGTCTGGAGCCAGTTCGGGGTTCTGAAGCTGAAGATAGTTGATGAGGATTCCCAGGATATGGGTAGGGTCTTCGCTCCAACGTGGAAGGCCAAGGTCGATCTCGGCGACCGCACGGTGACCGTAGGTACGGAGGAAATCTGCCAGACCCTGCTGCAACGTTGGGGGAAGCAGGTTGTCGTGGTAGTCCTGGGCGAGCCGTTGCAGGGGTGTTGCGCGTAGTGTTTGCGCGGTAGTCGGTTCGGCAGAGATGCGTCTGGCAAGTGCCCAAAGTGCAAGATCCATTTCAGTCGTCGGGTTGTAAGGAAGGCCGCGCAAGACCGTCTGTCTTTCATCATCGGTAGCAAGCCCTTGCAGGAGTTTACCGGCCAGGACATTGGCACCTAGCCCAACTCCTACCGTGGCAACGAGGCTGAAAAAAAGTCGGGGCATTTTCTCAAGAATGAAATGCTCAACCTCATGCAAGCCATCGGCGGCACTGGCGCTCGCCACTATCCCGCTCAACTGACGGAATTGTACTTCTACCCGCTTTGTCCTTGCTCGTGTGGCTGCCGGACTGACCAATGCCTGGAGCATGTAGAAAGGGGTACGTGCGCGGATCACCAGCGAGAGGAGGGTACGGAAGAGCCGCCAGCGAGGTGTTGGAACAAGCGAGAGGCGCGGATCACTGACAAGCTGGCTGAAGATAGCGTCGGTACGAGCCTCCATAGCTCCCAATACCCGTCCCAGGAGCCGACGTCCGAAGGAACTGCGTAGGACGGGCGTCACATCGACGAAGAGACGCTGACCCGCCTCAACGAAAGCGGTAGGGCCGATCAGAGGATCGCGAGGTGGAAAACCGATGAAGGTGGCTACCGCGGAAGCTATCAGCCGAAACGTCTGCACGCCCATCGGTGTGAAAGGCCGGTAAACACCCTGAACCACATTGATCGAAAAGTAGACACGGAGGACATCGTCGGTCTGAGGTGCGCTGGCAGGCAGAGGGAACAAGGTCGTGATCGGGCGTGCCTGCACAAGCCAGAGACGACCCGAGGGATCAATGGCCCATTCCGTATCCTGTGGTACTCCATACTGGGCCTCAACCTGTGCTCCCAGCGAGGCGAGAGCACGTATCTGCTCATCTGAGAGGCAGGCTTCATTACGACGCCCATCAGCCAATTCGATGCGCTGCGTTCCGCCATCAGGGAGAGCTTGAATAAGCAAATGTTTATCTCCAAGATGACGCTCAACAATCTCACCAGTAGAGGTATTGATCACGAAATGGTCTGGGTTGACAGCGCCGGAGACGACGGCCTCACCCAGGCCGGGGCTGGCATCGATGACGGCCTGGCGTCGTTTGCCGGTCAGTGGATTCGCTGTGAAGAGGACTCCTGACACGGTGGACTCAATCATGCGCTGGATGGCGACAGCAAGGCGGACTGAGCGGTGGTCAATGTTGTTGTTGGCCCGATAACTCACTGCACGATCAGTCCAGAGGGAGGCCCAGCAGCGACGCACTGCATCGAGTAGTGCCTCACTACCAATGATATTGAGATAGGTGTCCTGCTGACCTGCAAAGCTAGCGAAAGGCAAATCTTCGGCAGTGGCGGAGGAACGCACCGCGACGGGAATGGCGTTCCCATCTCCCAATGTCCGATATGCCTTGATAATAGCATCCGCAATACCGGTTGGTATGGGTGCTGCAAGCAGTTTGGCTCGTACAACTGAGGCCAACTCCGCGAGACGGGCAGTATCAGAGGCGGCAGTCGTGGCAAGCTCGACCAGAATAGGCTTGATGGCAGCACTCGCGGCTACAAGTGCGTAA
This sequence comes from Actinomycetota bacterium, assembly GCA_005883415.1. GTDB lineage: Bacteria > Actinomycetota > Thermoleophilia > Solirubrobacterales > Solirubrobacteraceae > Palsa-465. The sequence continues at coordinate 2,355 of VAWT01000124.1, forward strand.
GCAGCTGTGGTCACACAGAAGCCGGGTGGGACAGGTAATCCGGAACGGGTCATTTCGCCCAGATTCGCGGCCTTGCCACCGACAATAGGCAATGCGGTGCGATCAATGTCCGTAAAGGGCAGAACGAGTGCTACCTCGC
>VAWT01000125.1 GCA_005883415.1 Actinomycetota bacterium
CCTGGGCTCGGCGATCTCGGGGGCGAGTTGGCAAACGTGGCCCAGGGACTAGTGAGCGTGATGGACGACCTGCGGGAGATGGCGCGCGGCATTCATCCCGGGATCCTTTCCGAGGGGGGCCTCGGCCCGGCGCTGAAGACGCTCGCGCGCCGCAGTTCCGTCCCGGTTCAGATCAATGTGCATGCTGACGCGCGGCTGCCGGAGCGGGTCGAGGTCGCCGCCTACTACGTGGTCTCCGAAGCACTCACGAACGCGGCCAAGCACGCGCACGCGTCGGTCGTCCAGGTCAGCGCGCAGACGGCTGGCGAGGTCCTTCACCTCCACGTCCGTGACGACGGCACCGGCGGGGCTGACCCCGCCCGAGGCTCCGGCATCATCGGGCTGAAGGACCGCGTCGAAGCGCTCGGTGGCACCATCACCGTCGACAGTTCCGCCGGTGCGGGAACCTCCCTGCACGCCGAGCTTCCGCTCGCCGACTGACCCCCCGACGCGCAAGCCGATCGGCTGCTCGGTTCTGATCCTCGCCCGGCACAGATCCGGTTGTCGAGGACGATTCGCCGTCGCCGATCACGCTAAGGCGTCGGCGGAACTCATGACCGAGTCGTGTCCGCTGTTCGATCATCGGCCGGGCGGAACGGCACCAACGGCGGCCGGAACCATCAGCTGGCCTCGGCTACTCGCCAGAGTAGATCATGGCCGTCCTCGCATCGGCGGCACGGCCCACGTCGGCGCCGGTGTCTGGCGCGTTCATGAGGCTGACGGTAGCCCGATTCACGTATTAAAGCGCTGAACTTCAGTACCGGTCAGCAGGAGTCCGAAGAGTGCCGCCAGCACCAGAGCACGACGGGCGCTAACAGTGATGTGGCGCCGGAGAATCACCGCCACGCTGTTCTGTGACGGACCGTGATGGAACATTGACTACGGGGAGCCGGTGATGAGCGGCATGCGCGCCTTCCAGCGGCGGTCGTTTCTCCAGGGCGTGGCCGGTGGCGTGGCTGGCGCGGTCGTGGCCGGCTCGGTGACCCCTTGTATGGCTCGGGCGGCCACGGAGGATGACTACAATCTAGAGGCGACCCGAGAGGGGGCGCGGTCGGTCCCGTTCTACGGTGTAAATCAGGCGGGTATCGGCACCGCTCCCCAGACGGCCGCCAGTTTCCTGGCCTTCGACGTGACCGCGGCCAACCGTGGTGAGCTGACCGCGTTGTTCCGCGCGCTCACCGCGCGCGCGGCGTTCTTGAGCGCGGGTGGCACTCCGCCGCCGACGCCGGCGACCTCGGCGCCTTCCGATGACCGGCTGCTCGGTCCCACGGTGCTGCCTGATGATCTCACTGTCACCGTCGCTGTCGGCGCGTCACTGTTTGATGGGCGTTACGGATTGGCGCCCAGCAAACCGGCCCAGCTTGAGACGATGCATGCGTTCGCCCACGACAACCTCGATCCGGCGATTTCCGACGGTGACCTGCTCGTGCAGCTGTGCGCCGGGCACCGCGACACCGTGGGGCACGCCATGCTCGACATCCTCGCCCACACCGGCGGCGGCATGCGGTTGCGGTGGCGCATCGACGGGTTCCGGTTCCCGCCGCGTCCGGTGGGTATTCCGCGGGACTGGATGGGTTTCAAGGATGGCATCGCCAATCCCGACACCACCAACACCGCGCAGATGAACCAGCAGGTCTGGGTGCAGCCCGGTGCGCCCGAACCGCCCTGGACCGCCGGGGGCACCTATCAGGTGGTACGCATCATTCGGATGTTTTTGGATAAGTGGAACGTCGTGCCCGTCGACCAGCAAGAGCGGATCTTCGGGCGGCGCAAGCTCAGCGGCGCGCCGTTGTATGCCACCTCGCCGACCGCCACAGACCTGCTGGATCCCGTCTACACCAACGACCCTGAGGGTGTGCTCACCCCGCTGAATTGCCACATCCGCCTGGCCAACCCGCAGACTCCGCAGACCGCGGCCACCAGTGCGATCCTGCGTCGCAGTTTCCAGTACGACCGCAGCCCCGATGTGCAGGGCAACCCGGACATGGGGCACGTGTTCTGCTGCTTCCAGCAACAACTGGCCACCTACATCGCCATGCAGACCCGGCTGGAGGACGAAATGCTGGTGCCGTTCATCAGCCCTGTCGGTGGGGGTTACTTCTTCGCGCTTCCCGGGGTCAGCGACGCGCAGGACTACTACGGTCGCGCGCTGCTGACCTGACGCGCGTCCCAACGCAGAGGAGGACAGATGCCTTCGCTCCGACAGTCCCGTCCGGGCGCGCCGAAGCGGCAGCCACCCACCGCGCGATCGTCAGCCGCAGCGGTGGGTCTCGGGCTGCTGCTGGTGACCGGACTGCTCGGCTCGGCATCGGCCTGCGGCGCC
>VAWT01000380.1 GCA_005883415.1 Actinomycetota bacterium
CAGGTCAAGGAAAGGCTGTTCGCCTATCCCTCGCGCCCAGGCTCAAATGTTGCCGGCGGTGCCCTGCAGCTGCACAACCTAAGCCAGCACATCTCTGACTTTCAAAACTACTTCTCAGACGTGCTGCACCTGGGCAAAAACCAATACACGCTGCAGCCGCTCAAAGCAGGAGCGACAGTGATCGCCGGCACCATCATCGGCCGCGTCGCCGCCCCCAGCTCAAACCATTCCTCACACCTTCAATTCATGATCAAACCAGCCGGCAAGGGCTCGCCGTTCGTGGACCCCAAGCCCATCCTCGACGGCTGGAAGCTACTCGAGGCCACCGCCGTGTACCGCGCCGCCGGCCTGAACCCATTCGTGGGCAAGAACCCCACCATCGGCCAGATCCTGCTGATGTCCAAAGAACAGCTCCAAAATCGCGTGCTCCAAGACCCACACGTCCAGATCTACGACTGCGGCCGACGCGACATCTGGAGCGGCGTCGTAGACCGGCGCATCATGGCCGTAATCGAGTTCCTAGCCACCTCCGGACTAGACCCCACAGTCTCAGGACTAGCGTGCGGCGCCAACGCCAACGCCTCCAACGGCGTCGACTCCGCCGCCACCACCGGCTCAAGCCTCGACATCTCAAAAATCAACGGCATCCCCATCGCCGGCCACCAAGGCCCAGGCACCATCACCGACATGGCCATCCGACGCATGCTCACCCTCCAAGGAACGTTCAAGCCCAACCAGATCACCTCCACCATGACCTACAAAGGCCAACCAGACACCCTCTCCCTCCCCGACCACAAAAACCGAATCCAAGTCACCTACACCCCCGCCTTCGGCAACAACAAAAAACTCGCCGCCCAAGTAGCCTCCATCCTCCAACCCGGCCAATGGATCCAACTCATCAACCGCATCGGCCAACTACCCGAACCCGTCGTACCCATCGCCCCCAGCAAATACGCCATCAAAACCAGCCACTAAACCAAAACAGTCTCCTTCGCGGCCCCGCGCAAGTCAGCCACAGGGGATCTGTCAGAACAGCTGGTTCTCGCCGCCGAACACCTGGCTCACCGAGCCATCGGTGAAGATCTGGCGGATCGAGTTCGTGAGCAGGTCGGCGCAGGAGAGGACGGTGACGTTGTCGGGCTTCCCGGGGGGCGCCGGGATCGTGTCGGTCACCACCACCTGCTCGAGGCCAGCCGCCCCGAGGTTCTCCCAGGCATCGCCCGAGAAGACGCCGTGCGTCGCCGCCGCGTACACGCGGCGTGCGCCCGCGTCGTGGACCGCCTGGGCCGCCGCCTTGAGCGTCCCCGCGGTGTCGATGATGTCGTCGACCAGCACCGCCGTCTTGCCCTCCACGTCGCCGATGATGTAACCGATCTCCGCCACCTGCTGGGCCGGGCGCTCCTTGTTGAGAATCGCCAGGTCGGCGCCGATCTCGGCCGCGAACTTCTTGTTCAGCTTCACGCGGCCGGCGTCCGGGGCCACGACCACCAGATCCTCGAGCGCCAGGTCGGCGAAGTACTGGGTCAGCATGAACAGCGCCGTCATGTGGTCGCAGGGCTTCTGGAAAAAGCCCTGTAGCTGTCCCGAGTGCAGGTCCATCGTCAGGATCCGGTCGATCCCGGCGGCCTCGAGCATGCGGGCGACGAGACGAGCGCTGATCGGCTCGCGCGGGGCGGACTTCTTGTCCTGGCGCGAGTATCCGTACCAGGGGGTGACGGCGATCACGCGGTGCGCCGAGCCGCCGACGGCGGCGTCGATCATCATCAACAGCTCCATCAGCGCGTCGTTGGCGCCCAGACTCGCGGCGCGGTTCTCGCAGGTGGGCTGGATGATGAACACGTCGGATCCTCGCACCGACTCATCGAAGCGGCAGTAGACCTCGCCGTTGGAGAACGTCCTTTGCGTCACGGGCGAGAGCTCGACGCCCAGCTTGCCGGCGATCCGGTTGGCCAGCTCGGGGTTTGCCCGCCCCGAAACGAGCATCAGCCGTTTGTTGTACGCGAGCTCGATCTCGCTCGCCGAAGGGCGTTCCTGGAGGACGCTCATCGCACTGCGAGTGTACGCCGGGGTGCCGACGGCATGAGTCCGTCAGGAGCCGTCAGCGTCCTTGCCCTGTGCTTGCCGGGACTCTTGCTCGACCGAGGCTTCACCCTCGCTCGCGGCCTCCCGCTCACCCTCGCTCCCGGCCTCTCGCTCGGCTCGGCGCTGGGCGTAGCCCTCGACGTTCTGCTGGCGCTCGCGAGCGACTCCGAGCGCTCCCGGGGGGACGTCCTTCGTGATCACCGAGCCCGCCGCCGTATATGCCTCGTCGCCCATGCTGACCGGTGCCACGAACATGGTGTCGACGCTCACCTTGGCCCGCGCTCCGATCGAAGTTCTGTGCTTGCGGTAGCCGTCGTAGTTGGCGGTGATCGTGCCGGCG
>VAWT01000381.1 GCA_005883415.1 Actinomycetota bacterium
TCCCACGGAAGGCGGCTCGGATTCGAGCTGAGCGGTGGCGCCGTCGGGCTGTGCGCGCGACGCTCGGCAGGAGACGTGCCCGTTGAGCCGCCCGCCGGACACATGATGCTGGCCGCGGACCTGGGCGACGGACGCCTCTATGGGCTGCTTGCGCTCGCCGACGGTGATCTCGACGCGCGCGCGGATGATCTGAGGAGCGGAGGACTGGAGGTGGCTCTGTCCGGGCCTCGCCGAGATCCTGCGGCGCTGCACGACGCCCTGCGCGAAGCTGAGCTGCTACTAGAGCTCGGCTGCACCTGGCCCGGCCCCGACCAGACCTACCGGCTGCTCGTGGGGATCCTGCTCCGGGACCCGCCCGAGCTCGAGCAACTGCGTGCGCAAACGATCTCCGCGCTCGAGGCCTACGACGAACGCCACGAGACCGATCTGCTCGCGACCCTTGAGGAATTTTTCAGCCACCACGGCTCGACCACTGACACCGCGGAGGCGATGCAGCTTCACCGGCATACAGTTGGCTACCGCCTAGCCCGAGTGCACGAGGTATCCGGGCTCTCTCCATACGAATCCGAGGGCCGTGAGCGACTTAGCCTCGGACTGAAGGCCCGGCGCATACTCGCCGCCTATGAACGACTTACCAAACCTGGATAGGCTCCCGCGCCTGCCAGACACGCAACAGGAGGAAGATCAGGTTGAGCACCACCACAGAACCGGCCCACACCGCCGCAGCGGCGGGCGCCACAAGCGCGGCCGAGGTCCTCGACTTCGCCGTCCAGCGCGGCGTCCAGCTCGTCGACCTGAAGTTCGTCGACTTGCCCGGCACCTGGCAGCACATGACGCTGCCACTGGGGGCCATCGACGCGAGCGACTTCGAAGCTGGGCTGGGATTCGACGGTTCGTCGATCCGCGGCTTTCAGGAGATCCACGAGTCAGACATGCTGCTGATGCCAGATCCGACGACGGCGTTCATCGACCCCTACTACGAGCGCACTACGCTCTCGCTGATCTGCTCCGTCGCGGATCCGGTGCTCGGCGAGCCGTACGCCCGTGACCCGCGCTTCGTGGCCCAGAAGGCCGAGCGCCACCTGATCGAGACCGGGATCGCGGACGTCGCTTACTTCGGCCCGGAGGCCGAGTTCTTCGTCTTCGACCACATCGCCTACGAGCAGGTGGAGCATCGAGCCTTCTACGAGGTCGACTCCGCCGAGGGGTTCTGGAATACCGGCCAATTGCCGGGCACGTCGCCCAACCTGGCGTACAAGCTCCGTCAGAAGGAGGGCTACTTCCCGGTCCCACCGGCCGACTCTCTGGCAAACCTCCGCGGCGAGATGGTGCTCACGATGGAGTCGCTCGGCATCCGCTGTGAATTCCACCACCACGAGGTGTCCTCCGGCGGCCAGGGCGAGATCGACATGCGCTTCCAGCCGCTGCTCCGGATGTCAGACCAGATGATGATCTACAAGTACGTGGTCAAGAACGCGGCCGCGCGCGCGGGCAAGACCGCCACCTTCATGCCGAAGCCGATCTTCGAGGAGAACGGGTCCGGCATGCACGTGCATCAGTCGCTCTGGAAGGACGGCGATCCGCTGATGTACGGCGAGGGTGGCTACGCCCACCTGTCAGAGCTTGGCAGGTACTACATCGGCGGGTTGCTGGCACACGCCTCGGCACTCTTGGCGTTCTGCGCCCCCACCACCAACTCCTACCGCCGGCTCGTGCCGGGCTACGAGGCGCCGGTCAACCTCGTGTACTCGGCTCGGAACCGCTCAGCCTGCGTCCGGGTGCCGATGTACCACGAAGCGCCGAAGACAAAGCGAGTCGAGTTCCGCTCGCCGGACCCGACCGCGAACCCATATTTGGCATTCACCGCGCTGATG
>VAWT01000187.1 GCA_005883415.1 Actinomycetota bacterium
CGCCGGGAAGCACAGGCCGAGGCCGACCTGGCGTACGAGGACTGGCGACACCTCATATCCGCAGACGCGTATTCCGTCTACCGGGCGGCGCAGGACCGCGCGGACGCCGCACAGGACGATCTGGCGTGGGCGACGGAGCTGATCGCGGCGTAGCGCAGGCGCGTGTCAGTCGGTTGCTTCGCCCGCACGCGCGAGCCCGAACGGGCTGCCTTCGGAGTCGCGGCAGATCGCCCACCTCGAGCCTGGGTGGATAACGCTGCCGCCGAGCTCTTCGACGCGCTCGAGCGCTTTGTCGATGTCGTCGACGGTGAAGTAGGGCAGCGAGAAGTTGTCCCCCGGCCCGCGGCCTCGCTCATGCACGCCAACCTGTGGACCCGGGCGGTGCGTCTGCCAGCCGCTGCCCTCATTTTCGGCGCGCTCATCTAGCGGGACGCCGAGCAGGCCTGACCAGAAGCGGCGTGCCCGCTCGGGGTCATCGGCGGGGAACTCGACCAGTGTGGGACGCACATCCATTCGCCCGCCACGATACGTCATGGCCCACCACGCCCTGGCGCGTCAGCTCCTCGGCCCGAGCGCGACGGGCAGGGCCTTCAGCTGGTTGATGAACGCCGACTCGACGTAAGCGGGCGTGCCGGCGAGCTCCATCCCCGGATAGCGCGCGAGCGTCTCCTCGAACAGCACCCGCAGCTCGAGCCGAGCCAGCGCGGCCCCCAGGCAGAAGTGGCGGCCACCGGCGCCGAACGCCTGGTGCTCGGGATTGCGGCGCACGTCGAAGCGGTCCGGATCCTCAAAGCGGGTCTCGTCGCGGTTTGAGGACGCGTACCACATCACGACCTTGTCCCCCTCGTGGATCTGGGTGCCCGCCAGCTCCGCGTCTTGCGTGGCCGTTCGACCGAAGTGCGCGAATGCGGGGAACATCCGCAGCGACTCCTCCACCGCGGCCGGGATCAGCGAGGAGTCCTCGCGCAGCAGCCGGCGCTGATCGGGGTGCTCCATCAGCGCTCGCATTCCGCTGGCGTACGTCGCCTTCGTGGAGTCGTTGCCGGCGGCCACCAGCAGGAAGAACCCCATCACGATCTCGTGCTCCTCGAGCTTCTGGCCGTCGATCTCCGCGTGCACGAGGACGCTCGTCAAATCGTCGGTCGGGTGCTCTCGCCGCTCGGCGATCATCCGCCCGCAGCGCGCGAACAGCTCGCTTACGTCCTTGGCCAGCACCTCCTCGATCCCGCCTGGGTTCAGGTCGGGATCGCCCATCCCCAGCATGGAATTCATCAGCCGCGCCCACACGATGTCGTCCTCCGGCGGGATGCCCATGAAGCTCCCGATGACCCGAGACACCACCGGCTGCGCGACTTCGTTTACGAGCTCGCACGTCTCGCGGCCATCCAGCTTGTCCAGCACGTCGGTGACGATCTGGCGGATCGCCGGCTCGTGCGCCGCGATCCGCTTGGGCGTAAAGCCGTATTGAAAGAGCATCTTCAGCCGGTCGTGCTTGGGCGGATCCATCCCGATGAACATGGCCTGCACGAGCTCGAGCGGGAACACGTCTCGAGTGGCGGTCACGCCGCCCAACTCGGAGGAATAGGTCTTCCAGTCCCTGCTGACGGAGTGCACGTCCTCTGCGCGAGTCACCGACCAGAAACCGCGCTCGCTGGGGTACTCGCTGATCTTGTCCGTCCAGTGCACGGGACATTCCGCACGCAGGCGCGCGAACAACTCGTGTGGGGGACCGTCGAGCCACAGTGGCCGCTCGCCGACCCGGACATGGCGCAGTCCGTCTGCCCCGGCTGGCCCATCAGCCCTCGCTCCGCGATCGCTCGCTGTCGATGACACCCGATACCTCCTCGCTCGCGGTCCGCCCGAGCTGCGGATCCTACTCCCTGGCTGGCTGGCCAGCCACGGGGGTGGCTGGTGGCGGTCGGGCCGCAGTTTGGGCGGCGTCCGGTGCGGGGAGCGAGCGTGACGTGGCGGTCGCGATCGTTACCGGCGGCAACAGCGGCATCGGCCGGGCCACGGCCGTCGCGCTCGCGAACTCGGGCTTTGACGTGGGGATCACCTGGCACCGCGACGAGGACCGCGCGCAAAGCGCGGCCCGGGAAATCGAGCAGGCGGGCGGGCGTCCTGCGATTCGCCATCTCGACCTACACGCGGTGCACGAAGGCGCGCAGGTGCTCGACGAGCTGTGTGAGGAGCTGGGAGCCATCAACGTGCTGGTCAACAACGCCGGCCACGGGACCAGCAAGCCGTTTCTCGAGATGACGCTCGGAGAGTGGCAGGGAGTCATCGACGTCAATCTGACCGCCTCGTTCCTGACCTCCCAGGCGGCGGCGCGGAGGATGGTGGAGCAGCAAAGCGGCGGCGCGATCATCAACGTGACATCCGTCCACGAGCACATCCCTCTATCCGGCGCGGCGCCGTACACCGCGTCGAAGCACGGCCTTGGGGGCCTGACGAAGTCACTGGCGTTGGAGCTCGGCTCCTACGGCATCCGCGTCAACTCGGTCGCGCCGGGGCAGATCGCAACCCGCATGACCGGCCAGGAGGACGAATCGCCGTCCGAAAGTCAGGTCCCGCTGGGACGGGCGGGAGACGCCAGGGAGGTGGGCGCCTTGATCGCCTGGCTGGCTTCAGATCAAGCCAGCTACGTCACCGGCGTCTCTTATGTGGTCGACGGCGGCCTGCTGCTGATCGCCGGCGAGCACCAGTAGGCAGCCCCCCGTCACGGCCGCCGCACCGGCTCCGCGCCGACGCCGTGCCCGCCTCCCGGCGTGCCCCACGAAAGGGTCACGCCGAGCAGGCAGGGCTGCTCACATGTTCGGGCAGTGATGTGAGCTGCCGTTGGGGCGCTGGCCGCTTGGCGGCTGGCCGCTGGGAGCATGACCGCGCTGAGGCGTGGTGGTCGTCGTCGACGGAGCCGTGCTCTGGGTGGTCGTCGAGGTCGAGGGGGTCGAACTCGACGTGGCGGCACTAGCAATCGCGGCGCCGCCGCCCGCCACGGCGCCGGTTACCGCCAACGTCGTCAGCAGGTGCGTGAGTCGCATCGTCTGAACCTCCTTTCTCGATGGAGCTCGGACGATGCTGCGCGACTGTCTGAATCCCGTAGGAGCGCGCTAAGAGTTTTGGATGGCGACGCGCCGCTAGAGGCGCGGCGGCTGGGGCGTCGTCAGCGGCGCGTTCTCCTCGCGAGCGACCTCGAGCGCGGCGTCCAGCCCTCGGCGAGAGGCGACATCGACCAGTCGCTGGGCCAGCATCCTGATCGGCAGCACCGTCCCGACCCAGGAGGGTGCAACCACACGCCGGGAGCGGCGCGCGATTCCCCGCTCGATGGCGTTTACCCCGACCTCGAGCGGAGCCACTCGCGTGAACGGGCCCCCCAACGTCTTCATCTTCTCTGCCGCCTTGGTCCCAAAACCGCGCTGCGTCATGTCGGTGTCGAGTTCGGCGAAGTACGCCACGCCGACCCTTGCTCCGCTCGAGGCGAGCTCAATCCGGAGAGCGTCGCCCAGTGCTTCTACTCCCGCCTTCGAGGCGCTGTAGGCGGCGAGCAGAGGCGGATGGACCGCCGCGGCCAAAGAGGAGATCGCGAGCGCGTAACCGCGCGGGTGCGCGATGTGGGGTGCGGCCGCTCGCAGCGTGTAGTAGACGCCGAATAGGTTCACCTCGAGCGTGCGCTCGAAAACGGCCGGGTCGCCCCCCACGAGTGGCAGCTGCGCCGCTGTACCGGCGTTGGCGATCACGACGTCGAGCCCACGGAGCCGCTGCACGGCCTGCTCCACCGCATCCTCGACCTGGCCGCGGTCGCGAACGTCGCACTCGAGCGCCGGGGCGTCGTCGCACTCTCGTGCCACCGCCGCCAGCAAGTCGGGCTCGAGCCCCGCAAGGGCGACCATGGCACCCCGGGTGTGAAGCCTTCTGGCGGTGGCGGCGCCGATCCCTCGCGCTGCGCCGGTGATGAGCACTCGTCTTCCGGCCAGGGCGCTCATCGATCTGGCTGCACCCGCAGGGCGTTGAGGGTCATCGCCAGCATCTCGTAGTGACCGACGAGCATGCACAGCTCGATCAGCTCGAGTTCAGACAAATGGCGCTGCAGCCCCTCCCAGGTTCGATTGGTGATGTCGCGGCGGCGGTGAAGCTCGTCCGCGGCGCGTAGCACGAGCGCCTGTCGCTCGCTGAAGCCATCCGCGCCAGGGCCCTCGCGAACCCGTTCTACGTCGTCTGCCCCCAGGCCGACCGTCTGCGCGATCCGCTCGTGGTGCCGCCATTCGTACTCGCAGTGGCAGTTGTGGGCCACGCGCAGGATCACGATCTCGGTGTCCTTGCGGGGCAGCTTGCCTCGCGGCATCAACATCCCCGCAAACCACAGCCACGGCAGGAACAGGCGCCGGTGGCGGGCGAGCGTCGTAAACAGATTCGGCGGCCCCGAGCCGATCGCCCGGCCGGCGGCCGCGGCGATCGCCGTGGGAATGGCGCCGATTTCGCGCCGCGAGCCGGGCGGGATCCGAGGAGCGCCGACGCTCATCGCGCCACCCGGGCGATCGTGACGCGCTTCGTGGTCACGCCCTGCGTATCCCCTCCGCCGTGGCGCGAGCGGCCCTCGGGTCGTCGCTTGAAACCCGGCGCACGAGCGCGATGATCGGCTCGCGAAGCGCAGGGAGCTCGTCCAGCCTGCCGCTGCCGACTCGGACGGTCACCATCGAACTGACCGACGCCACCAGCGCTTCGCACGCGAACCTTCCCACCGAGTCCGGATCGGTCGAGTCGAAGATCTCCGCTACCAGATCGATGAATCTGCGCTGGAGCTCTATCCGGCGGCCGATCGCCCGTGAGCCGGCGCCGTAGGCGTCGATCAGGAACGCCTTGGCGAACGCCGGCTCGCCTGCCAGCGTGTTTAGGTAGGCCTTCAGCACACGGTCGAGCTGGTCGACCGGATCGTCGGCCTCGCCCTCTACCGCTGCCCCGAGGATCTCGAGCAGCACCCGTGCGCCGGCGTCCAGCGCCTCGATGAAGCACTCCTCCTTGTCGGAGAAGTGCTCGTAGAACGTCTCGCGCGAGACGCCCGCCTTAGAGATGATGTCGGCGACCGTCACCCACGCGAACCCCTTTTCCGCAACCGCGTCGGCCACCGCCCGGAGCATCCGCGCTCGCTGCGAGGAGCGTACCTGCTCCCGCGGAAGCCGATGACGCCCCCGCGGAAGCTGCCGCAGACGGTTCTCCACCGGCGCAGCGTAGCGAACATCTGTGTTCGTGAACGACTGTTTTCGGCGCCCGACCTGGCGCCCGACGAGCTAGCGCCGTCTGGCGCTCGGCTCGAGGGCCGGGTTCTGCCAGCCGCCGTCGGCCGGGTTGAGGTTCGTGCCCGGCGGCACGATTTCGTCGATGCGGTTGAGGATCTCCTCCGACAAGTCGACGTCTGCAGCCGGAAGCTGCGACTCCAGGTGCTCCATCGTCCGCGGGCCGATGATCGCCGCGGTGACGGCTGGGTGGCGGATTACGAACGCCAGCGCCATCTCGATCAGCGTGACGCCGCCCTCGTCGGCCAGCTTGGCCAGCGCGTCGGCTGCCTCGAGCTGGCGTTGGTTGCCCGGCAGCGACATGTCATAGCGACCCGGTACGAGTCGGGCACGGTTTGAATCCGGCACTTCGGTGTCGAGGCGGTAGCGCCCGGTAAGCCAGCCGCCCGCCAACGGGCTCCACGGAATCACCCCCATCCCGTAGCGCCGGCAGGTGGGCAGGACCTCGTCCTCGACCGCCCGCACGAGGATCGAGTACGGCGGCTGCTCGGACACGAACCGCTCGCGCCCGCGCTGGTGCGCCGTCCACTGGGCCTCGACGATCTGGCTGGCGGGAAACGTGGAGGAGCCTATGTAGCGCACCTTGCCGGCGTGGATGAGATCGCTCAACGCTCCGAGCGTCTCATCGATGTCCGTATCCGCCTCGGGGCGGTGGATCTGGTAGAGGTCGATCCAATCGGTCTTCAGCCGCCTCAGGCTGTCCTCGACCTCGCGCACGATCCACCGGCGTGAGTTGCCGAACTGGTTCGGGTCATCGCCCATCGTTCCGTGCACCTTCGTGGCGAGCACCACGTTCTCGCGCCGTCCGCCTTGGAGGGCGTCGCCCACGATCTCCTCGGACTCCCCGCGCGAGTAGACATCCGCCGTATCGATGAAGTTCACCCCAGCGTCAAGCGTGCGGTGGATGATCCGGATGCACTCCTCACGATCGGTGTTTCCCCACGATCCGAACATCATCGCCCCCAGGCAGAGCGGACTGACCTTCACCCCGGTGCGGCCGAGCGTGCGGAGCTCCATGTCTTCTACCGTAGCGGCCGCGCTCCAACCGGAGCCCGCCGCCTGAGCGTAGATGTGAAAAGCTGATCCGCGATGCAGCTCTCGCGGCGGGTCGCGCGCTTCAACAAGCTGATCAACAATCCCATCCAGGGCGTGTATTCATGGCTTGTGCCGCCATGGGCGGTGATCCTCCACCGCGGCAGACGCTCAGGGTCATCCGCGCAGGGCGGACCTTCAAGGTCGGGGAGCCGCGCGTGATCGACACAAGCGATGCAACCGTGCTGAGAAGGTTCTCGCGTCCGACGCGGAGGTATTGCCGGCTGGCCGACAAGCAGGTGATCCTCGACATCCGAGAGCGCCAGCCGGGGTTCGGACCGCGGCCCCAGGCGCCCTAGCCAGGGTCCATCAGGCTGAAGCGCAGCGCCTGGAGGGGCTGGAGGTACACCCGCCAACGCACATCGCAGCGAGGACAGCCGCACTCCACCGACGGGTCGTAGCCGTCGAGCGCTGGGTGCCGTTCGACGCCATCGCCGCGAAGGCACACCGGACAGGCAAGCGACGCGCTGACGAGCACGTCGGGATCGTTGGTCCTAAACCGGGCGGTGTCGGCGAGCGGCGCCACGGTCTGAGCATGCCCGCCGACCGCTGTCGCGACAACGCCTTGGTCGCCACAACCCCCCACGTGGGGGGAGGCTAGTTGGCCTATCGGTCGGCGCTCGCCTGCGGCCCGTTGGGACCTGCGGCCAACTCGTCGATCAAGATTGCGAGTCGCTGCAGGAGGTCAGGCGCGAGCCTGCGCTCCTCTGTCGGCAGCTGGGCATAGAAGTGGCGCTCGCGGGCCCTCATCCACTCGTCCTCGTCACAGAGCACGGTGCGCCCTGCCGGCGTGAGGGTGATCCTCACACCTCGGCGATCGCCCGAAGATGGACGGCGGTCCACGATCCCGCGGCGCTCCAGCGCGTCGAGGATCCTGGTAGCGGTCGAGGGCGCTATCCCGGCCTGCTCCGCCAGCTCACGGACTCGTGCACCGTCGGTGTCGGCAAGCGGCTGGAGCAGCCCGTACTGCGACAAGGTCAGGCTGCGCCCGCGCTCGTGCGAGGAGGCGCCGCGCGCGCGTCTGACGGCTTGCACGAACGAATCGAAGGCATCCAGGAACTGCTCAGCCGAGGCGGGGAAACGCGACGCAGACCCGTCTGGCGCGGGGGAAGCTTCGCCG
>VAWT01000382.1 GCA_005883415.1 Actinomycetota bacterium
TACTACAACATGGCGGTTCCCGGTGACCCGGTGAACGTCACCGGCAGCCCCCGGGCCGGCACTCTCGACAACGGCTGGACCATGTGGTTCCTGACTTGGAATCAGTGGGTGCGGGGAAGCGCGCTACACGAGGCTGTGCAGGTAGCTTCGGACGGCAGCACGTTCGTCAGTGCCTCGTCGCCTCCCGCTAACAGCTCGGCAGCGCCGTTGGGAGCATCCAACTCCTACCGCGCGCCAGCGCTGTGAGATAGGCTCGTGACGTGATCGTGGCGATCGCCGGAGCGCATGGCAAGATCGCGATGCGGCTGGCGAGTCTGCTCGCAGGTGAGGGCGACACCGTGATCGGGCTGATCCGCAATCCGGACCATGCAGCCGATGTCAGCGCCCAGGGCGCGTCCCCGGTGGTCTGCGATCTCGAGCAAGCCACCGTGGACGAGGTCACGGGGGCGATCCGGGACGCCGATGCGGCGGTGTTCGCCGCGGGTGCAGGACCGGGCAGCGGCGCCGAGCGCAAGCTCACCATGGATCGCGACGGGGCGATCAGGCTGCTCGATGCCGCCACGACGGCCGGCGTGCAGCGCTTTCAGATCATCAGCTCGGTGGGCGCCGAAAACCCTCCCGACGGCGACGACGCGTTCGGAGTCTATTTGCGGGCGAAGGCGGACGCGGACGAAGCGGTGCAGGCCAGCGACCGGGACTGGACGATCGTCAGACCGGGGCGCCTTACCGAAGACCAGGGAACGGGACGCGTGCGGATCGAATCATCGCCCTTCCGGGGTCAGATCCCTCGCGACGACGTGGCCTCCGTCCTGGCTCGATTGCTCCGCGACTCCCGCTCCTCCCGCCGTCTGCTGTACGTCAACGGCGGCGAGCAACCGGTCGAGGGAGCGCTCGAAGCCGTCCTCTCTGAATAAGAACGAACTGGCCTGGCTCCGGCGGTAGAACGCCTGGCCAATGAGCCACAGCGGTATGGGGATGAGCGGTACCACCATCCGAGGCTCGGCCGTGGGAAGAAGATGGACCGCGAGTCCCAGGCCAAAGAACAGCAGGTAAGGCAAGGCCTCGGGTGGCAACGGGCGCCGGGCGCGCCGGAGCGAGACAGCGGCGGCCATGAGTGCCGCCAGCAATGCACCGTTGAAGAGGGCCAGCCCGGTGACGACCGCGACTGACAGCTTGAAGCTGAAAGGAAAGCCGAGGAACATGCGGCCGACGTTCGCCAAGAGGTTCAGCAGGTACTTGGCGGGGTGCGCGACCGCCTGAGCGAGCGCCACGTGTTGAAGCTTGAGGTCGCCTTGGAGGGGCCCGAGCGACGAGACGTAATGGAAGAAGGGTCGATACCCAGCCAGAGCTGGATCCGTGTTCACGGTGTGCGGCGCGTGCCATTGACCCAACTGGCTGGGGCTAGGAGATGACATCCAGTACAGCGATATCCCGCCCGAGTTGCCCCAGTAGAAAAAGTGGTGCGTGATGACGTACGTGTAGGCCAGCCACGGCACGCACGCCAGCATCCCGACGGCGCAGATGGCCGTCCAACGTCGCGTCATGGCCGTTCGCTCGGCCGCGGCCCCATGGCGAAAGCGTGCACCGCACCACCAGACAAGGCCCGCGATCAGGCATCCGCTTACGACCCACCCGTACTCGAGCCTCGTCATTACGAGGGCGCCGAGTGCAAGGCCCGCGACAACCGCGTGGCGACGTCGCCCGTGCATCAGATACCGAGCAGTCCCGTCGAACGCGGCGATCGCGCACAAAAGCGCGAGCGGATCCTTGGCCACCGTCCCCAGCACGTAGTAGCCGGGGGCGTAGAGCCCCAGCGCGTAGGCGCCGATCAGCGCCCCCCGTCTGGTCAGCCTCAGCCGCAGGAACCGGTAAAAGAGCAGAGCCGCGGCAAACATGAGCAGCGGGCTCGTCAGCCGAAGCTCGGCCAGCGGGATCCCGAGCGCAACGAGGGGCGCCAGTAGCGCCGGGAGCCCCGGCCCGTGCCAGAGATATTGCGTGGAGTCCATCGTCCCCACAACCGCGTAGCGGCCCTGCAGCAGCCGATGCGCTGCGGCCAGAATCGGCACCTCGTCGCCGTTCGGTCGGCCGGGATCGGTCAGCAGGGACACGACCACGAACAACGCGAGCAACGGCAGGAGCCGGACAACGGGCGATTCCAGTAGGGAGGACGCGAGGCTTCCGGGGCCTCGCGTTTGGGACTGGACGAGCTCGTTCTGTCGGGGACGAGCTCTGGCTAGGCGTGCAGTGGCGGGCGGCGGGGCTTGAGTGCTCATCGCCCTCCTCTGGGCGACTTGCGGCGGTGGCTGGGTCACAGATGACCGGCCGCGAGGCCGAGTCGACGCGTGCGGGGGCACACTCGACGGGCGATGGTATAAGGCTTGCTGGCTGCTAGTCGGCTGCCGCCGCGCAGCGGCCGCACAGCCCCCAGACCACGAGCTGAGTGTGGTCGGGGACGAACCCGGTCTCGGCCGCGCGAGCAGCCACCTGCTCCGAGAGCACGCCACCGTCCAGATCGGCGGTCGCTCCGCAACGGCGGCAGACCATGTGCGCGTGAGGCTGCGCGGTGGATCACGATCCGCTGCGAGGTGACGCGAAGTCCTCGGCCCCGCAGCTCGCGCGTGAGCTGATCGTCAATCGCTGGCAGCTGCATGTTCAACATGATAGCTCTAATTAGGTCGTCCTTATTCTAACTCACTTGCTATAGTGCCTGTGTGTGAGCGTAGGCACGGCAGACCGGAGGAAGCCCCGTAGCCGACTCGCACATGCGATCGCGCGGCTGGCTGGCTTTGACGACGAGCCCGCGTTCGTACTGCGCGTCGTCCAGCCCGGACTTGTGGGGATGATCGACGGGACCGTCTCGACCCTGGCCCCGATCTTCGCCGCGGCGGTGTCGAGCAA
>VAWT01000188.1 GCA_005883415.1 Actinomycetota bacterium
CCGGGCGCGCCCGAAGGCGCTCGCTGCACCAACTGCGGGTCCTCCTTGTCGTAGTCCGAACCAGCTCGTCCAGGGGCATACGGCGAGCGGTCGCTGTCTCAAACCCTCATACGGGGCTATGCTTATAGATGCAGGCCAAGCAGCTGCGGAGGTGATGCAGCCTTCGAGGAAAGTCCGGACATCACAGGGCAGGGTGGTTGGTAACGCCGACCCGGGGAAACCCGCGGGAAAGTGCCACAGAAACGACACCGCCTAAGCCTGGAGCCGCTGCAGAGCTTCAGGCCGGTAAGGGTGAAATGGTGCGGTAAGAGCGCACCAGCGTCGCGGTGACGCGGCGGCTGGGCAAACCCCACCCGATGCTAGGCCAAGTAGGACCGTTTGTAGGTGGCCCGCCAAGGTCCGGGTAGGCCGCGCAGATGGATAGCTGCTCACGGGCCAGGTCTCGAACCCGGCCCCGGACAGGATCCGGCTTACAGGCCTGCTAAGGGAAAGCCCCGCGGATGCGGGGCTTTCCTACTTCATGCCCCGAAGCGTCCCGCTCGCGTGGGCTCACCCGCCCGCGCCGGCGGCGAGCCGGGCGAGCGCCTCGCCCTCGAGGCGGTGCACCTCCCATTCCTTCAAGCGCTGTGCGCCCAGGCCGGCGTAGAACTCGAGAGCAGGCGTGTTCCAGTCAAGCGCGGACCACTCCACGCGGCCGTAGCCGTTGTCCGCCGCGACCCGCGCGACGTGCGCCAGGAGCGCGCGCCCCACGCCGGCGCGCCGATGCTCCGGCGCCACATACAGGTCCTCGAGCCACAGGCCGGGCAGACACAACCAGGTCGAGAACGTGCGAAACCACAGAGCGAAACCCGCAGGCTCGCCCTCCAGCTCCGCGATCAGCGACTCGGCCACCGGGTCATCTCCGAACAGCGCCGCGGCCAGGAGTGCCGGGGTGCCCAAGACCCGCTCGCGGGCTCGCTCGTACTCGGCCAGCTCGACGATCAGGGAGAAGATCAGCTCGACATCGGCCGGCCGCGCGGGGCGAATGCGAAGCGAGCCGTCCAATGCGTTATTGGTCAGCTGCCGGTGAAGTTGGCCGGTCGCTTCTGCATGAAGGCGAGCACTCCCTCCATGAAGTCCCCAGACTCCGCACGCTCCTGCTGGAGTTCGGCTTCCAGATCGAGCACGTCCTCGAACTGCGCGTACAGGCGGTGGTTGATCGTGCGCTTGATGTTGGCGTAGGAGCCCGGCGGCCCGGACGCCAGGCGCTGGGCGAGCGCGGCGACGGTCTCGTCCAACTCGTCGTCTGCAACCACGCGGTTGATCAGCCCCCACTCGAGCGCCTGAGGGGCAGCGATTCGCTCGCCGAGGTAAGCGATCTCGAACGCGCGAGCGTGACCGATCCGCGCCGGCAGCGTCAGCGAGGCCCCGCCGTCGAGCCCCAGGCCGATGTTGACGAACGCCAGCAGGAAGTACGCCGATTCGGCCGCGACGATCAGGTCCGCCGCGAGCGCGAGCGAGCACCCAACGCCGACCGCGGGACCATTGACGGCAGCGATCACCGGCTTGGGGACGGTGCGCACTCCACGGATCAGCGGGTGGTAAACGGTTTGCAGGCGCGTGCGCACGTCGGGCTTGCCGTTTGTTCCGAGCTCGCCGGCGCCGGCTTTCAGATCGGCGCCCGAGGAAAACGCCCTGCCCTCTCCCGTGAACACAATGGCCCGAACCTCCGGCTCTCCGCCCGCCTTGTTCAGCGCCGAGAGCATGTCCTCGCCAAGCTGACGTGTCCAGGCGTTCAGCGCTTCGGGCCGGTTGAGGACGATCCGGGCGACGCCGGAATCGATTTCCAGCTTGACGGTTTCAAGATCGACGATCGTCATGCGCCCTCCCTTGTTGGCAGAAGGACAATAGCGCGGGAGAGTCGCGCGAGCCCGGTCCTGACAGCGACGGCCATGGTTGGAGATGATGTGAGGATGCCGCTGCTTCCAAAGCCGATCACGCGCCGCGCTGCTCGGCTCGGTGTCGCCGCGCAAAACGCACTCGAGATTGCTCGGTTCGGCGGCTTGACCACCGAGGACGAGCCCTCGCCGTATGAGGTCGTCTCGGAGCAGCGGATCTACCGGTTGCGGCGCTACTACGCGGACCAGGGCGAGGGCCCGCCCGTGGTGCTGGTCCCGCCGATGATGTTGGCCTCGGAGATCTACGACGTGTCTCCGGCGACCAGCGCGGTGACCATCCTTCGGCACAACGGGGTCGACCCCTGGGTCGTGGACTTCGGCGCCCCGGAGCGTGAGGAGGGAGGCCTCGAACGGACCCTGACCGATCACGTGCTGGCCGTCTCCGACGCCGTCGATCGAGTGCACGCCGATACCGGCCGCGACGTTCATTTGGGCGGCTATTCGCAGGGCGGAATGTTCTGCTACCAGACGGCGGCATATCGCCGAAACGCCGACGTCGGGTCGCTGATCACATTCGGAAGCCCGGTCGACACCCGCCTAGCGATGCCCTTCGGGCTCCCCGAGCAGGTCGCCGCCGGAGCCGCCGGACTGCTGGCCGACAGCGTCCTTGGCCGCGTGGCGGTGCCGGCGTGGGTGAGCCGGACCGGCTTTCGCCTGCTGGACCCGGTCAAGTCGCTGCGCTCGAGGATCGAGTTCATCCTGCAGCTGCAAGACCGCGAGGCCCTCCTGGCGAGAGAGGGTCAGCGCCGCTTCCTGGAGGACGAGGGGTGGGTGGCATGGCCGGGCCCCGCGCTCGCCGAGTTCCTGCGGCAGTTCATCGCCCACAACCGAATGCTCGAAGGGGGGTTCGTGATCGAGGACCGGCTCGTCACTTTGGCCGACATCGCCTGTCCGATCCTGTCGGTCGTCGGCTCCGTTGACGAGATCGCGCCGGCGCCCGGGGTGCGGGCGATCCGTCAAGCGGCCCCCCGTGCCGACGTCTACGAGCTGTGCCTCCAGGCCGGTCATTTCGGCCTGGTCGTCGGCTCGAATGACGAGATCGCGCCGGCGCCCGGGGTGCGGGCGATCCGTCAAGCGGCCCCCCGTGCCGACGTCTACGAGCTGTGCCTCCAGGCCGGTCATTTCGGCCTGGTCGTCGGCTCGAAGTCGAACACGATCACTTGGCCCACCGTCGCCCAGTGGGCGCACTGGCGAGCCGGCGAAGGCGAGCTCCCGGCGGACGTCAGCCGCGTGCCCGATGATGATTCGGCCGAGCTGGTGCCGAAGGTCCGCAACCGGCTCGGCTACGGCCTGGAGCTGGCGGGAGGTGTAGGCGTGGGCATCGC
This sequence comes from Actinomycetota bacterium, assembly GCA_005883415.1. GTDB lineage: Bacteria > Actinomycetota > Thermoleophilia > Solirubrobacterales > Solirubrobacteraceae > Palsa-465. The sequence goes on from VAWT01000188.1 coordinate 3,263, forward strand.
CCGTTCTGCCGTGGGCACCGCGAGGCGGGCCGTCCGGACCGTCGAGGGGCTGACCCGCGAGGCCGCGAGCCAGCTCCCGAGGCTGGCTCGGCTCGAGCAGATCCAGCCCGGGACCAGGATCTCATTGGGTTTGCTGGTCGAGGAACGCCGACGCAGGGGTCGGGATGAGACGTTGTTCCTGTTCGAGGACCGGGCCTATACCGCCGGGGAGACCAACGAGCGGATCGACAACGTGGTCCGCGGTCTGATCTCGATCGGGATACGGCGAGGCGAGCACGTCGGCGTGTTGATGGGCACCCGCCCGAGCGCGCTGGCGCTGATGGTCGCGATCAGCCGGATCGGAGCGGTATCGGTCTTGCTGCGCCCGGACGGGGACGTGGCGCGCGAATTGGAGCTGGGCCAGGTGAGCCGGATCATCACGGACCCCGAGCGGGCGTCCCTGGCTGCCGGCCTCGGCGATGTGCACACGTTCGTGCTCGGGGGCGGCGGAGGACCCCGCCGCCTTGGCGTCCCGATGACCGCCGACATGGAGCAGATCGACCCCGACAGGGTTGCGCTGCCGAAGTGGTATCGGCCGGACCCGGGGCGGGCGAGCGACACGGCGTTCATCCTCTTCACGGGCGAGGGAGAGCGCATCCGCTTGAGCCGAATCACAAACGGGCGGTGGGCCATGTCGGCATTCGGCACCGCCTCCTCCGCGGCGCTCTCGGAGGGCGACACGCTGTACAGCGTGACCCCGCCGTACCACCCGTCGGGATTGATGATGAGCATCGGGGGGGCGATCGCCGGCGGCGCTCGGCTGGCGATGGCCACCGAGTTCGACCCCGCGACATTCTGGGAGGAGGTCCGCCGCTACGGCGTGACCGTCGCCTCATACACCTGGACCCTGCTGCACGACCTGGCCGAGGCGCCGCCGCATCCGGGGGAGCGCCACCATCCGGTGCGGCTGTTCATCGGCTCCGGGATGCCGCGCGGGCTGTGGCGGCGAGTCGAGCGGCGCTTTGCCCCCGCCCGCGTGCTCGAGTTCTATGCCTCGACCGAAGCAGGAGCGATCCTCGTCAACCTCAGTAGCGCCAAGCAGGGCTCGATGGGTCGTCCGCTCCCGGGGTCGGCCGAGGTGCGGATCGCGGCCTATGACGTTGAGTCCGCGCAGCTGGTGCTCGCCCAGGACGGGTTGGCCATCGAGTGCGGAGCAGACGAGATCGGGATGCTCATGGCGCGCGTTCAGGCATACGAGCCGCTGAGCAGCGTGCCTCTGCGGGGCATCTTTGCCCGCGAGGACGCGTGGCTTCTAACCGGCGATCTGTTCCGGCGCGATTCCGACGGCGACCACTGGCGGATCGACAATGTAGCCGACGTGATTCACACCTCCGACGGGCCGGTCTTTGCCGGTCCCATCCGCGACGCACTCGGAGACCTCCCGGCGGTCGACCTGGCGGTGGCATACGGCGTCAGGGCACCGGAGTCCGAGCACGAGCTGGCGATCGCGGCGGTGACGCTGCGAGCGGGGCAGGAGCTTGACGGAAGCGACATCGCGGCCGCCCTGGCGGCATCGCCGAACACGGCTCCCCCCGACATCGTCCACGTCGTAGAGCGCATCCCGGTGACGACCTGGTTCAGACCGATCACCGGGCCCCTGCGCGAGGCGGGGATCCCGGACCCGGGCCCCGGCGTGTGGTCCCTTGACCCTGAGACCGGCGACTACCGGCCGGCAACAGCCGAGGCCGCTGTCGGCTAGCCGCCGGCCACGGCCGCGCCCGCGGGCAGCGTCTCGCCGGAGTACAGCTTGATCACCTTCACGGTGCCGGGCGGCGCGGCATTGATGCATAGCTCGCAAAGCACGCACTCATCGAGGTTCTCCTGCACGATTTCAAGCGCGCCGTCGTCGCTCTGGGCGAAGATGTCCACGGGGCAAACCTCCGTCAGCTTGGCGGCCAGCTCGCGGTCCTGGGCGACGGATGCGTCGACCTCCACGTCGATAAACAGAGCGTCGGTCACACCCGGGCCCCGAGCTTGTCCTTGACGATGTCCGGGATGACCGAGATCTCCTCGGCCACCACGATGCCTGCCTGTGCGAGCCGGGCGATCTTCTCGGTGGCGGTGTCCTCCTTGCCCTCGACGATGGTGCCGGCATGGCCGAAGCTCATCCCTGGCATCTCGTCCATGAACCGTCCGGCCATGAATGCCACGATCGGCAGGCGCGAGTCGTTCTCGGTCACGTAGCGGGCCAACTCGGCCTCCATCCGGCCGCCCGGCTCGGTGTAGATCACGATCGCTTCGGTCTGCGGGTCTGCCTCGAACAGCGGCATCAGCTCGGCATAGCTGGAGCCGATGATCGCGTCGCCGCCGATGGAGACGGCCGTCGACTGGCCGAGGCCGGCGGCGGTCAGCGTCGAGGACATCTCGGTGGTCATGCCGCCGCTGCGGGAGATCACGCCGACCGTTCCCGGGGTGTAGGACTTGGCGGCGTCCCGCGCCGGGCCGCCGATCCCGCCCATCTTGATCACATCGGGAACGATTACGCCGAGGCAATTCGGGCCGATGATCCGCGCCTCGCGCTCGGCTGCCAGCTCGACCATCTGGGCCACGTCGCCGCGAGGGATCCGCTCAGTCACGATCACCACCAGCTTGATCCCGTTCTGGAGCGCTTCGAACACCGCGTCCTTCGTGAACGCCGGGGGGACTGTGACCACCGAGCCGTCGATCGGCCCGCGGTGGTGCTCGACGCATTGGGCGACGGTGTCGAACACCGGCACGCCGTGGACGTCACGGCCCTTGCGGCCCGGGGTGACGCCACCGACGATCTTGGCCCCGGCGCCGTAGTCCAGGCACTCTTTGACGAGGTTAACCGCCTCCCGGCCGGTGATGCCTTGGACGATGAACGTTGTGTCTGCGTCGATCAGGATGGACATCAGACGTCCGTCTCGCTTCCGATCTCGGCAGTGGTCTGGCGGAATTGGTCGCCCTCGGCTCCCGCCCCGTTCCCGCCCTGGATCTTCTCCACCGCCCGCCGCGCCGCCTCGTGCAGCGACACGCTGCGGTCGGCGTACTCGATCCCGTAGCGCTCGAGGATCTTGAACCCCTCCTCCTCCCACGCCCCAGGAATGCGGAAGATCGCGATCTTCTCGGCCGGGTCGTGGCCTAGCTCCACGCAGGCCTTGATCACTCCCCGGGCGACTATGTCCACCCGCGTGTTGGAGACGATCGACATCATCACCGCGATCCGCTCGACTCCCGGCTTCTGGAGCACTAGCTTCGCCAGACCGCATGCCTTGCGCACCGAGGGGTTGCCGCCGATCTCGCAGTAGTTGGCGGGCTTACCGCCCTGGGCCCGGACCGCGTCGAACAGCGTGAGCGAGCCACCTCCTGCGCCGATCACCAGCCCTAGATTGCCGTCGAACTCGGTCACATTGCCCGCCACGCCACGGTGGTCCATGGCGTCGACCTGTTCGCCCGCCAGCTCGAACGGCGTCGGCTCGCGCGCCTGGCGCGTCTCCTCATCGCCCACCCCGAGCTCGTGCAGCAGCTCCTTCTGGCGGGGGCGGGCCTCGTTCTCCATGTCCATGTGCGCGTCGAGCGCGACAAACGCGCCGTCAGTGAGCTCTCCGAGTGGGTTGATCTCCGCCAGCGTCATGTCGTAGGAGAGGAACAGCCGCGCCAGCCGGGCAAGGATGGGGGTCAGGCGGTTCAGAGCCGACCCGGTGACGCCGAGCGATGAGATCAGCTGCTTGGCCTGCCAATCGGAGAACGGCCGCAGGGTCGAGAAGTGTGCCCGCGCCACGTGGTCCGGATGGTTTTCGGCCACCTCCTCGATGTCGATCCCACCCATGTCCGAGAACAGGATCACGGGCAGCTTGCGGATCCCGTCCCAGACGACGCCAGCGTAGTACTCGTGCTTGACGTCGGCGCGGTCGTCCACGAGCACGCCTCGGGGCATGTGGCCGCCGATCTCGAGCTCCAGGATGCGCTCCGCGTGGCCGGCCGCTTCATCGGGCGTATCGGCGAACTTGACCCCACCGGCCTTCATCCGGCCGCCGGAGAGCACCTGGGACTTGATGACCACCGGTCCACCGATCTGCTCGGCGATCCGCCGCGCCTCCTCGGGCGTCTTGGCAAACCCCTGCTTGGTGATCGGGATCCCAGCCTTGGCGACTATCGCCCGGGACTCGTACTCGAAGAAGCGCATCGCGCGCGGGGAGGCTACAAGAGCGCCGGAGGAGAGCGCCCGGCCGCCGCCAAGGCAACTGGGTCGATAAAGCCGATAATATAAATTGACAAAGTGGAGCAGAGCCGGCTGGCGCCAGGGGCGACTGCCGCGTGAAATCGACAAGGAGAACAGATGAGCTCAACACCGGGGGCCGGACGATGGCTCCGAATATCCGCGCTCGGAGCCGCCGCGATCCTCGGGGTGACCGGCGCCGTCGCCGCCTGCGGCGGATCCTCAGACACTTCCAGTAGCTCCAGCGCCAAGCCGGCGGCCAGCAACGGCGGGGCGCAGTTGGCATTGGTCGGGTACTCGACGCCGAAGAAGGCCTACGACAAGCTGACCGCTGCCTTCGAACAGTCGTCCGCCGGCAAGGGCGTCTCGTTCAGCCAGTCGTTCGGCCCGTCCGGAGCCCAGAGCCGCGCCGTCGCATCGGGCCAACCTGCGGATGTGGTCGCGTTCTCCACCACTCCGGACGTCACCCGACTGGTCAAGGCCGGGGTCGTGGCGAGCAGCTGGGACACGGTCGGAGCAAAGGGCATTCCGTCCGATTCGGTGGTGGTGCTCGTAGTGCGCAAAGGCAACCCCAAGCACATCACCGGCTGGGATGATCTGGTGAAGCCCGGCGTCGACGTGATCACGCCGAACCCGGCGACCTCGGGGAGCGCTCGCTGGAACATCCTCGCGGGCTATGGCGCGCAGCTCAAGGAGGGCAAGACGCCGGCGCAGGCACTCGCCTACGTCAAGACGCTGCTGACGAAAAACACCAGCGTCCAGCCCTCGAGTGGTAGCTCCGCGCTGCAGACGTTCACCAGCGGCAAGGGCGACGTGCTCATCTCCTACGAGAGCGAAGCCCTCGCGGCCGAGAAGGCGGGCGACGCCGTTCAGCACGTCGTCCCCAAGCAGACGCTGCTGATCGAGACGCCGGTGGCGGCAACCAGCAAGGCGCCGGCGGCGGCGCACACATTCGTCAGCTGGCTGTTCTCGCCTGCGGCGCAGACCCTCTGGGCCCAGCAGGGATACCGGCCCGTGCTCGCGTCGGTGGCGAAGCAGTTCGCCTCGAAGTTCCCGACGCCGCCGCAGCTGTTCACGATCAGCTCACTGGGTGGGTGGACCTCGATCGACAAGAAGTTCTTCGCCGCGTCGAACGGGTCGATCACGAAGATCGAACAGGCGGCGGGGGTGCCCACTGCCTCCAGCTGAGTCATACGCCGCGCCGGCACCCTCGGGAGCTCAGCCTCCGGGGGCGCCCGGCGCCCGCGCTCACGGCCGGCCCCTACGGCGGCCGGGAGCGCGCGGACTGGGCCTCGGGGTCGCGACGCTGTATCTCAGCGCGTTCGTCCTGATCCCGCTGGCGGCGGTCGCGGTCAAGGCGGTCTCACAGGGACCGGCCACGCTGTGGCGCTCGATCACGACCCCGACCGCGCTCAAGGCGCTGGCGGTGACGCTCGTCGCCTCGCTGCTGGTGGCGGCGATCGGCGCCGTGATGGGAACGCTGATGGCCTGGGTTCTCGTCCGCGACCGGTTCCCGGGCAAGCGGTTCGTTAATTCCCTGATCGATCTGCCGTTCGCGCTGCCGACGATCGTGGCCGGGCTGACGCTGATCGCGCTGTACGGGCCTGACAGCCCATTCGGCGTCCACCTCGCATTCACCCGTGCCGCCGTGGTGCTGGCGCTGCTGTTCGTCACGTTGCCGTTCGTGGTGCGCTCCGTGCAGCCGGTCCTGATCGAGCTCGACCGGGAGGTCGAGGAGGCGGCCGCGTCGCTTGGCTCCTCGAACGCGACCACGTTCCGTAGGGTCATCCTGCCCGCCCTGCGGCCGGCGATCGTCTCCGGCGCGGCACTGGCGTTCGCGCGCGCCATGGGGGAGTTCGGATCGCTCGTGCTGATCGCCGGCAAAGTTCAGATCGCGAGCATCGTGATCTACGCCGACGTCGAGAGCGGCGATCCGCAGTCGGCGGCATCGCTGTCGATCGTGCTGTTGGCGGTCTCGCTCGTGGTGCTGGTGATCATCCGACGGTTGGGAGCGGGCCGTGCTGGTTAGCCGCCGAGCGACGCTATCGCTGCGCACGGTGGCGCTGCTGTACCTGGCGGTCCTTTTGCTGGCCCCGCTGGGGATGATCTTCTGGCGCACTTTCGAGCATGGCCTGGGCGCGGCCTTGGGTTGGGTTACGACACCGGCTGCGATCAGCGCGCTGTGGCTGTCGCTCTTGATCGCGGCGATCGCCGTGCCGCTCAACACGATCTTCGGCGTTGGCTGCGCGATGCTGCTGGTCCGCGGGAAGGGGCGGGCGACGGCGGTGCTGGACGCGATCATCGACTTGCCATTCGTCGTCTCTCCGGTGATCGTGGGGCTGGCGCTCTTGCTCGTCTACGGTCAGGGCGGCTGGTTTGGCAACTGGTTTCTCAGCCACGGGATCAGGATCATCTACGCCCCCGCCGGGATGGTGATCGCGACCGTGTTCGTGTCGCTCCCGTTCGTAGTGCGCGAGGTGACGCCGGTGCTGCAAGAGGTTGGCGACGAGCAGGAGCAGGCCGCTGCGACGCTCGGCGCGAGCGGCTGGCAGACGTTCTGGCGCGTGACCCTGCCCTCGATCAGGTGGGGGGTGGCATACGGGGTAGTGCTGACCACGGCACGAGCCCTGGGAGAGATCGGCGCGGTGGCGGTCGTCTCCTCGAACGTCGCCGGCTCGACGCTCACTCTGCCCCTGCTGGTCCAGCAGCGGGACTCCCAAATCTCAAGCGCCCAGTCGCTGAGCGGGGCGTACGCGGCGGCGACCGAACTGGCCGTCATCTCGCTGCTGGTGCTGCTCGTCATGACCGTGCTGGCACCTCGAAAGGACGAATCTGGATGAGGATCGACGTCAACGCAGTCTCCAAGCGGTTCGGGGACTTCGCAGCCCTCGACGAGGTCACGCTTGAGGTGCCAGCGGGGTCGCTGACCGCGCTTCTGGGGCCCAGCGGATCCGGGAAATCAACTCTGCTTCGGATCGTCGCCGGGCTGGAGGTGCCGGACGCCGGAGCGGTGCTGATTGACTCCGCCGATGTCACCCGCGCGCGCCCGCAGGATCGCGGGATCGGGTTCGTCTTCCAGCACTACGCCGCCTTCCAGCACATGACCGTGCGCGAGAACGTCGCCTTCGGGCTGCGCGTCAGGCGCCGGCCGCAGCCCGAGGTCCGCGAGCGAGTCGACGAGCTGCTGGAGCTCGTCGGCCTCACCAAGTGGTCAGGGCAGCGCCCGCGCCAGCTATCGGGGGGGCAGCGGCAGCGGATGGCGCTGGCTCGGGCGCTCGCCGTCCAGCCGCGAGTGCTGCTGCTGGACGAGCCGTTCGGCGCGCTCGACGCCACGGTGCGAGCCGAGCTTCGCCTGTGGCTGCGGCGGTTGCATGACGAGCAGGGAGTCACCACGGTGCTGGTGACCCACGATCAGGAGGAGGCGATGGAGGTTTCGGACAGGATCGCCGTCATGCACGGCGGCAGGATCGAGCAGGTCGGCGCCCCCCGCGAGGTCTACGACGCGCCCGCG
>VAWT01000383.1 GCA_005883415.1 Actinomycetota bacterium
GACAAGCGCTCGCTGGCTTTCGCGATGGCATCGCGGACTGTGCTCGCTGCTGGAGACCGCTCAAGCTCGCTAGCACGGGCGGCTAGCCTCCTTGCGACATCGGAGCGACGGCGTCGCACCGATCGCGCTGCGTCAACGTTCAGTGCGCTGTACACATGAATACGACCGGCAACGCGGCCGTCGCGGCGACGGATTGCAACGCTCCACCCAGGGGATGCGAGGTCTTGGCTCCGCAACCTATGAAACGGCGCGTCGGTGGTCGGCGCACCGAGTCGTAAGGCCCGCAGAATCTCGCGGCGGCTGACGAGGGGCTCGCTGGCGAGTTGCACGTCATCCATTGTACCGACGCCGCATTTGCTAGCGTCGGTGGTAAGGCATCGCCGACTCCAACCTGAACGCGGGCGTTGCGATCGGCCCACAGCCTAGCCGGAAGTTTTTGAGGTTCTGAGGCCCGATCGCCCGTGTTTGCGGGGATCGGGCTTCTTCTTGACTGGGTGATGTAGACACTAAACAGCTTGACTGGCGTCGCCTGGTGTGGGATTATTTGCCTGTGGCCAAGCGTGGCGGCAAGGTTCATGTGGCGACGACGCGTCGCCACTACAACGGCAAGGAGTACAAGACCACGCTGTTGCGGCGCTCCTATCGGGAGGGTGGCAAGGTCCGCAACGAGACGGTCGGGAACCTCTCGCACCTGGAGGAGTGGATGATCGACGGGCTGCGCGCGATGCTCGCCGGCCGGCGGCTGGTCGACCTCGACGAGGAGTTCGAGATCGCGCGCTCGCTACCGCACGGGCACGTCGCAACGGTGCTGGGGGTGCTGCGCGAGCTCGATCTGGAGCGGCTGCTCTCGCGTGAGCGTTGCCGCGAGCGCGATCTATGCGTGGCGATGATCGTTCAACGGCTACTCGCGGCCGGCTCGAAGCTGTCGGCGACGAGGCTGTTCGCGAAGACCACGCTCGCTGAGGAGCTGCAGTTGGGCGAGGTCAAAGAGGCCGAGCTGCTGGCGGCGATGGACTGGCTCTATGAGCGCCAGGAGCGGATCGAGAAAACGCTCGCGCGGCGGCATCTCGCCGGCGAGGGGTTCGTGCTCTACGACCTGTCCTCGAGCTACGTGGAAGGGCGCTGCTGCGCGCTGGCGAAGCTCGGCTACTCACGCGACGGGGTCAAGGGCAAGCTGCAGGTCAACTACGGGTTGACGTGCTCGCCAGAGGGCCGGCCGGTCGCGATCGCGGTACACGACGGCAACACGCAGGACCAGAAGACGCTGCCCGACGCGGTCGCGCAGGTCACCGAGCGGTTCGGGATCGAGCATGTCGTCGTGGTCGGCGATCGCGGGATGCTCACCCAAGCACACGCGCAAACGCTCAAAGACCAGGGCATCGAGTTCATCAGCGCGCTCAAGGCCCCGCAGGTCCGCGCGCTGGTCAACGCCGGCGATCTGCAGCTCTCGCTGTTTGACGAGACCAACCTCGCGCAGATCACCTCCAAGCTGTTCCCCGATGAGCGCCTGGTGGTGTGCCGCAACCCCGCCGTCGCCGCCGAACGGGCACGCAAACGCGAGAGCATGCTCGCCGCGACCGAGACCGAACTGGACAAGGTCAAAGCGATGGTCGACGGTGAACGCGGAAGCCTGCGCAACGCGCCCGCCGGGAAGATCGGCGAGCGCGCCGGCAAGACCATCAACAAATACAAGATGGCCAAGCACTTCGACCTGCAGATCGCAGAGGGCTCGTTCGCCTATCAGCGCAACACCGAGCAGATCAAAGCCGAGGCCGCGCTCGACGGGTTCTACGTGATCCGCACCAGCTGCGATCAGCAGAAGCTCACCAGCCAAGCCACCGTCCGCGCCTACAAGCAACAGAAGGTCGCCGAGCGCGCGTTCCGGACGATCAAGGACACGCTCGAGATCCGCCCGATCCACCACCACCTCGAGACCCGCGTCCGCGCCCACGCGTTCCTATGCATGCTCGCCTACTACGTCTCCTTCGAGCTCCGCGCACGGCTCACGCCACTGCTGTTCGACGACGAAACGCCGCTCGCCCCCACCGACCCCGTCAAGCAAGCGAAACGCTCACCCGCCGCCAACGCAAAAGCCGGCAGCGCCCGCACCACCCACGGGCACCCCGCCCACACCCTCCCCGACCTGCTCGCCGACCTCGGCACCATATGCCGCAACCACTTGCATATCGGCCACAGCGAGCACACCTTCATCCGCCTCACCACCCCCACCGAACTGCAAGCCACAGCGCTCGAACTCGCCGGCATCAAAC
>VAWT01000384.1 GCA_005883415.1 Actinomycetota bacterium
CGTGTGTCGCGCTCTCCCGCCCATAGATCATCATCTACCATGACGCCAGTTTCCGCAGGTCGCGGTAGTAGACAGAAGAAACGAGTCAGTTTCGGATCCTGCCCTGGTCAGCGGCAGCTTCAACTGACCATGATCAAGAAACTTCGGGTTAAATGACAGCCAGGGTCCTCGTTAGTCGTCAGTCTGATGCGGCGGCTGCTTCTTTTGGCCGGGTGTGGGTTCGTATTGGGCGGCCCCGGAGGTGATCTGTGGGATGCCGTCGACCTCTGATGCGTCGGCGACGGCCTCGGCGGCGGCCTCGGCCGCCCGGGCGGCATCTTCAGCGGCCTCCTCCGATGGCTTGTCGGAGGAGTCGGTCTCGCGGGTGGCCGCAGACTTGGGCAGGGCCTCGCTGAAGGCGCGGGAGATCCCGTGGAGCGCGGAGGTGACTTCGCTGGGGATCACCCAGAACGTGTTGCCGGTGCCCTGGGCGAGTTGCGGCAGCACCTGCAGGTACTGGTAGGCGAGTAGCTTGGGGTCCGGGTCGTTGCGGTGCACCGCCTGGAACACCTCATCGATCGCCTGGGACTGGCCTTCGGCCTTCAGGATCGCGGCGGTCCGGTCACCCTCAGCGCGCAAGATCGCGCCCTGTTTGTCCCCCTCGGCGGTGAGGATTTGGGACTGGCGTTGTCCCTCGGCGGACAGGATGGCGGCGCGCTTGTCTCGCTCGGCCCGCATCTGCTTCTCCATCGCGTCCTTGATCGTCTTCGGCGGGTCGATGGCCTTGATTTCCACTCGGTTGACCCGGATGCCCCACTTGCCGGTCGCGTCGTCTAACACGCCCCGGAGTTGGCTGTTGATGCTGTCGCGGGAGGTGAGCGTCTTTTCTAGGTCCATGGAGCCGACGACGTTGCGCAAGGTGGTGACGGTGAGCTGCTCGACGGCCTGCAGGTAGTTGGCGATCTCGTAGGCGGCCGATCGCGGGTCGGTCACCTGGAAATACAGCACGGTGTCGATCTCGACGACCAGGTTGTCCTCGGTGATGACCGGCTGCGGCTGGAACGACACGACTTGCTCGCGCAGATCGATGGCCGGATAGACCCGATCGATGGAGGGGATGACGAAGTTCAGTCCGGGCTGCAGCGTGCGGTGGTAGCGGCCGAGCCGTTCGACGTTGCGCGCGCGAGCCTGCGGCACGATGCGCACCGCCCGCAGGGCGGTGAAGACCGCAAACAGCGCGAGGAGCAGCCCCGCGATCAGCAAGGGTGAGACTTCCATGATCACTCCCGGGGATAGACAACGGCGGTGGCGCCGTCAATCTGGATGACGTCAACGGTCGCTCCCGCGGGAATCACCTGGCTTTCATCGAGGGCGCGGGCCGTCCACTCCTCACCACCGATGCGCACCGTGCCGTCCCGACCGGTCACCTCCTGGACGACGTACGCCGTCTTACCGACAAGCGCATCTACGCCAAAGCGTTCGAGCCGCGGCCGCAGCATGTGCCGTTGCGCGATAGGCCGCATGACCACGATGCCGGCCGCGGAGGCGATGCTGAACACCAGCAGTTGCAGCGGCATAGGCAGACCGGTCGCCGCGAGACCCGATGTGATCAAGGCGGCGGCACCGAGCAGTCCCAGCGCGGCGGTCAGCGTGAAGATCTCAGTGACGCCCAGCAGCACTGCGATGATTAACCAGATGACCCATGCATCCACGACACCGACCTTTCTGGACCGCGGTAACGAAGCCCCTACAGGGGCGTGGATGGCCGGAACACATCACGTACCGCGCCGCCTGTCCTCAATGATGCCCTCGCCCGCCACCCCTGGGATGTGAACGCTGCGCAGCCTGCCGCTCATCGGTGCGGTCGGTCAGGTCGTGCACAGCACCGATGTGTTGGAACAATTCACGGAGTTGCCGCCGCCTCTACACGCTCGGGATCAGCTAGGTCATCTCGGTAGAATGGCCACCGGACGCCTCTGGAGCCGGATCCCGCTTGCACCGCAAGCGGATCCCGCTGTGAGGGCGGCGCACATCGGTCGAGTTCGGCGGCAAGGCAGGTTCCAACTGCTTCACGTAGCCGGTAGCGGCGTTGCGGGTCGTCTTCGAATGATCCGGCGTGGAGGTACTCGCCGCGCCGGGTTTGCCACCACCTCAGGGCGTCCGGCTGGACCGTCACACCATGGCCATCTAGGTAGCGACGGATCGCCTGAGCACTGCCAATGGCTCGAGTATCCAGCAGTCGCCCACGCAGTCGCGCTCGCTCGTCCTGGGTCAGGTCGAAGCGGCCGAGCAATGCGTCAAGCTCGCAGCGCAGGCGGGTGCGCTGATCGTCGGGCAGTTTGTCCAGCAGCGGAGTCTCGTCCACATCAGCTAACACCTCCAGCGCCGCAGCAGTGAGCGTGAACTCCACGATCTCGTCGCGGGAGTTTTGTGCGGCGTGGAAAAGTCGCAGGCCTGCGCGAAGTCGCGCTGACCAAGCTTTGCGTCCACGAAACCGGCGCACATCCTCGGCTGGCGGGTGAGTGACGGATGCAGATGCGCGGATCGTTATCACCCTGCCCCAGCGGCGCA
>VAWT01000385.1 GCA_005883415.1 Actinomycetota bacterium
ACGTCAGGTTCTTCCCGGGGAGACCGTGCCCGCACGCTGGGCAGACTCGGTTCATCACAGGGTCCTCTGACCGCTCGTCATTCAGCTCGAAGTACACACGGTGTCGCCCGAGCCCTGATACACGCAGAAGGTGCCCGCACTCGGGGCAGCTATAGATCGGTCTTGGATCGGGTTTGCGTGAGGGCGCTGGCCGCTCCGGCGGCGCGATCAGCGTGGCGCTGGCCATTTCGCCACCGCCTCGCTGCTGAAGCTGCCGCCCTCGTCCAGCCAACGCTCGGCATCCGCGGCGTCGCTTGAGGCGTCGCGGCGCGCACTGAGATCAACCGGGCGTGCCCCGTCGCCGCGGCGCTCGAACAGCGCCGAGGCGACTCCATCGCGGACGTGCTGTGCGGCTCGTTCTGCGTCCTCGTAGGAACCAAAGCTTCCCGACCGCGCGAGGGTTGCCCCGTCGCGGGCGACGATTGTCCAGTGGTAGTCGCCGCCGTTGTCCTCGAAGATGACGAACTCCATCGACCCCGGCACGCGCACGGCCGATGCACGACCCGCGAACTGTTTCGCAGCGCGGGAGCTCTTTGTTGCGGTGGCCATGGCCGACCGCCTCTCTGCCCTTCTGACCGAATGCGTCACCCGGGGAGCGAGAAGAGCGACGAGCTCACTGAGCGCACGAACCAGCTTACCATATTCCGACCTTCGCACTCGGAATTATCGCGGCTTCGGGCTATGCTCGACGGAGTCGTCCGGGGTGCCCATGGCCCGACCCGCCGACAGGTGGAGGGGCGGCTCGCGGGTGTATCGTGACTGCTGAGGTCATGCCCTGGCTCGCGGACACCGACGTGGGCGCGGCGCACGGGTTCGCCCGGGCGCTCTTCGGAGCCCGTACGGTGACCGAGCTGCGACGCCGGGCGCTGTCGGGCCTCGCGGAGCTTGTGCCAGCGGATGTGGTGATGTGGGATCGCGTCGAGCTCGCTACCGGCGTCGTGCGACATGAGGCGATCCCTGCTGAGGCCGAGCCGCCCGGTGCGTTCGCGGCAATCGTGGGCGACTTGGCGGGTCATCCGCTGCTGTCGGCGCATGCCGCCGGTAGGCGTCCTGCGCTGCGGCTGTCCGAGGCCGTGGAGCCCCGCCGCTTGTCCCACAGCGAGCTGTACGGCGATCTG
>VAWT01000386.1 GCA_005883415.1 Actinomycetota bacterium
CAGCCACGATGAGCGACGCGCTCATCGTGATCACCAGGGCCCGGATGACCAGCGTGTTGTCGATCGAGTCCCAGAAGGTGCCGGCCCCGGAGGAGACGGCCTTGGCCACCACGGCGGAGAGCGGGACGAGGACGAAGATGCTCATGTAGAGCATCGCGACGCCGAGCCCGAGGCTGCCGGCGGTGAATGCGGCCGGCCGGGTCGGGGGCCTCACGCGGCGGCTCGCCCCGAATGGGGCCCGCGCCGGCGAAGTGGCCGGCGCCGGCGAAGTGGCCGGCGCCGGCGAAGTGGCCGGCGCCGGCTGCAGCTCAGGTGCCATCGTCACGCTCCGAGGCTGCACTCAGTCCACCCCTCAGCTCGCAGTGGGCACCCCCGCGGCCTCCTCGATCCTGGTGATCGACCCGGTCGACGGTTCGAAGAACTCGGCCTTGACCTTGCTCCAGCCGCCGAGGTAGTCGATCGTGAACAACTGCGGCGGGGTCGGGAACTTGTCGGCAAACTGCTTCGCGACGGACGCGACCACTGGGCGATAGCCCTTCTGGCCCCAGATCGTCTGCCCCGCCGTCGACCACTGCCAGTTCAGGAACGCCTGAGCCCGGCTCTGGTGCGAGCTCTTGGCGGTGACCGCAATCGGCGTCTCGATCAGGAGCGTCTGCTTCGGATAGACGAGCTGGATTGCATCGCCGGCCTTCTGGGCCGCGAGCGCGTCGGACTCGTAGTCGAGCAGGACGTCGCCCTTGCCGCCGGTGAAGGTCTGAAGCGCGGCGCTGGCGCTCGAGTCCTGCACGCTCACGTTCTTGGTCAGCAGCGTGTTGACGTAGGCCAGCGCCTGGTCGGGCGTCTTGCCTTCCTTGAGCTGGGCCCCGTAGCCGGCCAGGATGTTCCAGCGCGCGCTGCCCGAGGTCGACGGGTTCGGCGTGATCACGTCGACGCCGGGCTTGATCAGGTCATCCCACCCCGCAATGTGCTTGGGGTTGCCCTTGCGCACCACCATCACCACGACCGAGTCGCTGGAGATGCCCTTCTCTCGGTTGGCGTCCCAGTTCTTGGCCACGATCCCATCCTTGACCAGCCGGGTCATGTCAGGCTCCGTCGAGAACGCCACCACGTCCGCCGGCTGGCCGGAGTCGACGGCCCGGCTCTGCGAGCCCGAGGCGCCGAACGACTGGCCGAACGTGACGCCGTTGCCGGCCGAGGTCTGAGCGAACGCGGTGGTCAACGCGTCGTAGGCCTTCTTCGGGGTGGAATAGGCCACGAGCTGCAACTGTGCGCCTGCGCCGCCGCTGGTCGCCGCCGCATTGCTCGCAGACCCGGTGCTGCTCGTTACATCCGACGACCCGCCGCAGCCGGCGACGAAGCCCACCAGCACGGCGGCCGAGACGAGCGCGGACACGGACGTGGCGTACCGACGTGATGATGTTCTCAAGTCAGGAACCCCCTGCTGGCAGACGTGGTTTCAAGGTCGGGGCGTCGTACGGTGAACCCGCTGCGGCGCAGGCTTCTAGGCCCGATCTGGCGGCGCAGGCATCTGGGCCCGATGGACATACTTCACTTACTTCATTGAGATTACCAAATTAATCGAATTAGTGTGGCTAGCGCCTCACCGGCGGGCGCAACAGCGGCACAACGTGCACCTGGGGGCCCCGAGCAACGGCGACGGGAACCTACGCGACCGTCGTCCCGCGGTCACCACCGGCGGCCGGCTCCGCTACCCTCCGGCGCCCCGATGCGCTTCTTCGAGTACGAGTCGCGGGCCATCGTGGCCAAGGCCGGCATCCCCGTCACGAAGCACGGCTTTGCCACGACGGCCGACGAGGCGCGACAGACCGCCCAGGGCATCGGCGGGCCCGTCGTGATCAAGTCACAGGTCCTGAGCGGCGGGCGGATGAAGGCCGGCGGCGTGAAGTTCGCCGATACACCCGACGAGGCGGCTCGACATGCCGAGCACATCCTGGACCTCGAGATCGGCGGCCACATGCCGCGGGGCGTGCTGGTCGACTCGTGCGCTGCGGTCACGCACGAGTACTACGCCGGAGTGGTCTGGGATGGGCTGCGCAAGCGGCCGGTGATGCTGTTCTCCGACATGGGCGGGATCGACATCGAGGAGGTCGCCGAGGAGCACCCGGACCACGTGGCCCGGCGGCACTTCTCGACGCTGAAGCCCTTCAGCGACTGGGAGGCCAAGCAGCTGGTCGCGTCGCTGGGCGTCAGTGGCAGCGCGCTCACTCGCCTCACGCCGATCGTGGCCCGCCTGGCCCGCCTGTTCCTCGAGTACGACATGACGCTGGCCGAAATCAACCCGCTCGGCGAGCTCGAGGATGGGTCGTTCGTAGCGTTGGACGCCCACATGGACATGGAGAACGAGGCTCGTCCCCGCCAGAAGCCGCTCCTGCACGAGCTCGGGGTGGGCGACGAAGAGACGCGGCTGGCCCGCGAGCCGACCCCGTTCGAGCTGGCCGGCGAGCAGGTCGACGCGCAAGATCACCGCGGAGTGGCCGGCAACGTGACCGAG
>VAWT01000387.1 GCA_005883415.1 Actinomycetota bacterium
GAGGCGATGACTGCTTTGTTCGCCTCAGATGGCCCTGCATTGCTGTGTGTCGAACAGGATGCCGAACTTCTCTAGACGCAGGAGCGCACCATGACCGAACCGCGGTACGACGACCTGAAGGCGCTGTTCATCAACTGCACGCTGAAGCGCTCACCCGAGACCAGCAACACCCAGGGCCTGGTCGACCTGAGCACCCACATCATGGAAAAGCATGGCGTGCAGGTCGAGGGGTTGCGGGCGATCGACCACGACATCGCCACCGGCGTGTGGCCGGACATGACCGAGCACGGCTGGGCCACCGACGAGTGGCCGGCGATCTTCGCCAAGGTGCTTGCCGCGGACATCTTGGTCATCGCCGGGCCGATCTGGCTGGGCGACAACAGCTCCATCACCAAGCAGGTCATCGAGCGGCTGTACTCCTGCTCGCACCTGCTCAACGACGCCGGCCAGTACATCTACTACGGCCGGGTGGCCGGCTGCCTGATCACCGGCAATGAGGACGGCGTCAAGCACTGCGCGATGAACGTGCTCTACAGCCTGCAACACCTGGGCTACACCGTCCCGCCGCAGGCCGACGCGGGCTGGATCGGCGAAGCCGGACCCGGACCGTCCTATCTGGACCCCGGCTCAGGCGGTCCGGAAAACGATTTCACCAACCGGAACACCACCTTCATGACCTGGAATCTCATGCATCTGGCCCGGATCCTCAAAGACGCCGGCGGCATCCCCGTGTACGGCAACCAACGCTCGGAATGGGACGCTGGCTGCCGCTTCGACTTCGAGAATCCCGAACACCGCTGACGTCCACTGTTACTTTTCCACAAAGGTGATATCGAGCAGATCGGCTTGGAAGGCGATGTGCTGGTTGCGCTGCTGGATAAGGTCGGACAGGTGCACCTCGGTGGTGTCGTGCACCAGTACCCGATCGTTTTCGTCCCGGGTAGGCGTGGCTGAACTGGCGATCAGCCAGTCGCCGAGATTGCCGGTGAATCCCTTGCCGACTGCCTTGAGGTAGTCCGTGCACCGCCGGAAAAGCTTCGGCAGGATGAGCTGCCCGCCGGCGCCGATGGAGGCTTGGTCGGCCAGTACCCACTCCGCCGTGGTATCCAGAGTCCAAACACCCCGGCCGGCGGTGCGCGTGGCGGCCGCCAGTGCCCGCAGATGGCTACGGTGGCCTACCGGCGTCGAGGTGTACACCGTGTAGTACGCCTGCGCTTCGGAGAGCAGGCGGGCATTCAGGGTCTGGTCGAGCAAGGCCTCGTCGACGTTGACCCAGCCGCCGTCCGCCGGCAGGTTGCCGGTGGTTTCGACGAGCACGTAGGACACGGGTCGGCCATTGACTTCGACCATCTGGGCGAAGATGGCCGCGCGCACCGAGGTCGGCGTGGCGCTGCGGACCTGGGTCTTTCGGTGTTGGTCGTACTCGATGGCGGTGAAGCCGATCCAGTCGAGCAGCGCATCGCGTGCGGTGGCACCGAGCGGCTGCGCGTCGACGCCGTAGTGCAGCTCAGGGGCGTCGACGCCCTCGAAGCGAAGCTGAACGCTGCCGTCGCGTTGAGAAGGGCGGATCCGGTCGGCTCGCTTCAACGCGCCATAGTGTGAAGCGTCATCGGCAATGAAACGCACTGAATCACCATCCGGCTCGTAACCGACGATAACCAGCTCGCCATGGATACAGAGAAAGTAAGGCGCTGGCACGACGAGGTCTCCTTGGCGTTTCTCAGGCCGGCCGCACGGATACCGGGACCTCGCGGGCGGCAAAGATACCCCGGCTATAAAACTCCACCGGTGTCTTGTGGGCCAAGCGTATTTCGGCGTAGCGGTCCAGCAGCACGCCCACCGCGACCCTTGCCTCCAGCCGGGCCAGCAGCTGGCCGATGCAGAAATGGATGCCATGCCCGAAGGCCAGATGGTGATTGCTGCGGCGGTGAATGTCGAACTGGTCCGGGTCGGCGAATTCGCGCTCGTCGCGGTTGGCGGACAGCAGCCACGGCGTGACGATCGCATCGGCCGGGATTATCTGTCCGCCCAACTCAGTGTCGATTGTGGTGAGCCGGCCGACCTGGGTGAATGACGGACGGTATCGCAGTATTTCCTCGATCGTGGCTTCCACGAGGGATCGATCCGCGTGCAGCTCTGCCCAAACCTCGGGATGCTCATCTATGCACAGCACCGTATTGCCCAGCAGTGCGGTGGTGGTGATGTGCCCGGCCATCAGCAGCACCATGGAGAAGTTCACCACCTCCTCGTCGGACAGCCGCTCACCGTCGGCCTCCACCGTGGCGAGCCTGCTGATCAGGTCCTGCCGTGGATTCGCCCGCCGATCGGCGCAGTGCTCGCCCAGATAGGCGAGCATGTCCGCGGTGGCATCGTCGATCTTCCGAGCCAGGTCCGGGTCGTTCGGGTCGGCCACGTCCCGATCGAACAGCCGGTCGGCCCAGGCCCGGAACAGCTCACGGTCGGAGATCGGCAGCCCGAGCAGCTCGGCGATCACGGTCACCGGCAGCGGGTAGGCCAGCGCGGAGACGAGGTCGAAATCTATGGCG
>VAWT01000189.1 GCA_005883415.1 Actinomycetota bacterium
CGGACCACGATCCCCCGGTGTACTCGGGTCAGGGCCAGCCGCGGGATCAGCGCCACCCCCACGCCGGCCGCGACCAGCCCCTGCACGGTCTCGTAATCGTCTGACTCGAAAGTCGCGTTCGGTTCGAACCCCGCCGCCAGGCAGGACCGAACCACGTGCCGGGCGCAGGGACTGCTCGCGGAGGTTTGCACCCAGTCCTCGTCGCGCAGGTCGACAAGCCTGAGCGCCCGCTTGCGCGCCAGCGGGTGCTCGGCCGGCAGCGCGACGTGCATCGGATCGTCGAGCAGCTTCGTCGAGCGCAATCCGGTTCCCGGGCGCTCGCGGACACCGGAGAACTGGAACAGCAGCGCCAGGTCAAATTCCCCAGCTTTGAGTCGGGGAGCCATTTCCTCTGGCTCGCCCTCGGCCAGCGTCAGGGAGATCCCTGGATAGCTGGCCCGGAAGGCAGCCACTGCGAGCGGCATGAGCGTCGCCCCCGCGGATGGGAATGAGGCCACGCGCAGGCGACCGCTACGGACGCCGAGCACCGCGGCCAGGTCCGCCTCGGCCGCCTCCACCCGGCCGAAGATCTCCTCGGCGTGCGTCACCAGGGTGGCGCCGGCCGGGGTGGGCCGCACTCCGCGCCGGTCGCGAACGACGAGCGTCGCTCCAGTCTCCGACTCCAAGCGCGCGATCGCCTGCGAGACGGCGGACTGGGTGTATGAGAGCGACTCGGCGGCCGCCGAGAATGACC
The DNA here is from genome assembly GCA_005883415.1 of Actinomycetota bacterium. Lineage (GTDB taxonomy): Bacteria > Actinomycetota > Thermoleophilia > Solirubrobacterales > Solirubrobacteraceae > Palsa-465. The sequence continues at coordinate 734 of VAWT01000189.1, forward strand.
CCTTGGAGACGACCTCGCTCAGGACCTTCAGTCGGCCCAGATTCAGCATAAGCACATCTTATTCGAAAAATGACTAAATTCATTAGAACTGATGGCAGGTGAGTGCAATCCTCGCCCCGAACTTCAACGCGAAACCGCACCTTCACGAATCACTGGAGAGCACCATGGCCACCAAAGCGATCGTCTCCTACGACGACACCCCAAACGATCACGACGCGCTCATGCTCGGGCGCGTGCTGGCCGAGGCCGGCGTCGAGCTGACGCTCGCGTACGTACGCCACACCACTCAGGCCCAGCGCCGGCGCGAGGAGCTCGAGGAGCACGAGGCCCATGCCCTGCTCGAGCGAGGCGCCCGCTGGCTTGACGGAATCGACGCCGAGCGCCGGGTCGTCGTCAGCGGCTCAACCGGCGAGGGCCTCAGATGGCTCGCCGAGGAGGAGGAAGCCGACATCGTCGTGTTCGGATCGGATTACCGCACGCCCCCTGGGCACGTTGCCCCGCAGCGCTCCGCGGACAAGCTGCTCGAAGGCGGCGTGACCGCGGTCGCGATCGCCCCCGCCGACTACCGCGACGTGGGCGCGGAGGATCACCGGATCCGAACAATCGGCGTTCTTGCCTCTCCCGGCGATGACGCGTCCATCGCCAGCGCCCGAGAGCTCGCGGAGTCGTTCGCGGCGACGCTGACCCGTGATGAGCCGCGGGTCGATCTGCTCGTCGTGGGATCCCGCCCCGAGGCTCCGGAGGGGCGAGTGATGATCTCAGCTCAGTCTGAGCGAGCAATCGAGGATGCGACGGCGCCCGTGCTGGTCGTCGCCCGCGGGGTGCCGCTCAGCTTCCCAGCGCTCGCGGCGGCAGCGTAGGACTTTTTCGGGCCTGCGGGGCGCCGTTCTGCTAGGCGCCCCGCGGCTTCGGTCCGCATGGGCGATCCCGGCACCGGCGGCATCGGGTCCGCCCCGGGTACCGTTTCTGGGATGCCTCGGTTTTGGCTCTGGATGCAGGTCCTGGTCGTCGTGTTCGTCGTGGCCGGCATGGTTATCGCGATCACTCGGCTGGCATAGGATCGCGCCGTGTTTGCCTCGATCCTCGTGGGAACTGACGGATCGGATACTGCGACCACCGCCGTTAGATACGCGATTGACCTGGCACGGGAGCTGGGCGCGCGCCTTCAGATGGTGAGCGCGTACGAGCCCGTTCCGGCCGAGCGCTTGGTGAAGGAGGGCCTGGAGGCCCCGAAGGACCTGGAATGGACGGTCAATCCGCGCGAGGACGTGCTCGCGCTGCTCGAGGACGCGAGCAACGAAGCGCGGGGTGTTGGCGTGGCCGAGGTGCAGACATTCGCCCGCCAGGGCGACGCCGCCGACGCGATCCTCGACGTGGCCGAGGAGCAAAGGACCGACCTGATCGTGGTCGGCAACAAAGGCATGACCGGCGCCAAGCGATTCCTGCTCGGGTCGGTCCCGAACAAGGTCTCACACCACGCGCCCTGCTCGGTGCTGATCGTGCGGACTACCTAGGCCCGGGTGCGATGCACGGCGCCTGATCGGGACGTCGCCGCGCCGGCGTCGATTAGCCCGTAGCCGGAGCTCGAGTCGGGTCGGGGAGCGTTGTCGAGCGGGCGGGCCGTCTGCTCGAGGCGGGCGATGACCTGCTGGGGCGCCGGGTGCCGGCCCACCACCCCGCTGGCGATCACCAGCGCAGCGGCCGCCGCAACCTCCGCGGCCGCCATCGAGGTGCCGTACACGCCCGCCTGGTATCCGAACCGCCGAGGGTTTGAGCGAGCTGCGAATGTCAGCTGGCTGATGGACGGCAGGTTGCGGTCCGGGTGACAGCCGGGACCCGCGGTCGTGTCGTCGTCCCCACCCGGTGCCACGAGCGTCAGGCCGGGTCCGGTGTTCGAGTACCAGGCCAAGCAGCGGTCCGCGGTGGTGGCGCCGACGGCGACGACGCCCGATGCTCGGGCCGGATACGCGATCTGGCTGGTCTGGTCGTTGCCGGCCGCGCCCACCACGAGCACTCCGTGCTGCTGAGCGAAGCGGATCGCGCTGATGAGATCCGGGATATCGGTCGCCCCGACTCCGATCCCGAACTCGAGGCTGAGATTGATGATCTGCGCACCGTGGGCCGCGGCGTAGCGAACACCGCGCGCAATCGTGGCGGCGTCGCCGGTGCCGCTTGCATCTAGGACCCGCAGCGGCATGATCGTCGCGCCGTAAGCCAGCCCGGTCAGGGCGAAGCCGTTGTTGGTGGCTTCGGCGATCTCGCCGGCCACGAACGTACCGTGACCTTCGCGATCCAGCGGAAAGGCGTTGTTGGCGACGAAGTCATATGGGTGCACAAAACGCGCGCCCTTGAAATCAGGCGACTCGACGTAACTGCCCCAGCTGCGGTAGGCGACTCCGGTGTCGAGCAATGCCACCACCACCCCGCGCCCACCGGGGCGGCCGTCGACTCTCAAGTTCGCCCAGGCCGCGGGTGCATTTACGCCCGCTCCCGCTAGGAAGTTCCACTGCGTCTTCTGCCAGCCTCCACGTTGACGGGTCCGGCCGGGGTCATTGGGAATCCAAGAGCCGGCGATGTGGGCGACGTAGTTCGGCACCGCATACGCGACTCCTGGCACGGTCCTCAGCCGGGCGAGCGCTTGGGGGACGCTTTCGCCGGCCGGCACTCGCAGGATCGCGGTGCCCGGCTCCGGTGAGGGCGCCGCCGAGGCCCGAACACCCATCGTTCTCAGCCGGGCTGCCGCCGTCGATCTCGACGGCGTGCCGGCGTATCCGACCAGCACCTCGCCGGGCACATACCCCGGCGGGGCGAGAGGATGGCCGAGATGCGAACGGGCTGTGGCGGTCGCCCCTGCGGTCACGACCACCACTACCGTCGCCGTCGCGGCGAGGGCCGTCGCGGCGAGGGCGGTCGCGGCGAGGCGAGCTATCGGTCTGGAGCCGTCGCTCACGGAAGGAGTGCCGGTGGGGCGGCCGCGGGCACCTCGCTGGCTCTTAAGGCATCATCGGGTGTCCCCCGGGTGGGACACGTACTCCCTCCGTTTGCGTGAGCTCTCATTTCTTTCCCCGCGATGAATACTTCATGCGGCTTGCGCTGCGCGAGGCAGCCCGAGCGCTTGAACACGAGGACGTGCCGATTGGTGCGGTTGTCGTGCGCGAAGGCGAGGTGATCGGCTCCGGGCATAACGAACGCGAGGTCCGGGAAGATCCGACGGCGCATGCCGAGATGATCGCGCTCCGAGAGGCCGCGCGCGCTCTGGGGAGCTGGCGCGTGCTCGACGCCGTGATGTACGTGACCCTCGAGCCCTGCCCGATGTGTGCGGGGGCGATTGTGCTGGCGCGGATCCCGCGCGTGATCTTTGGCGCCTTGGATCCAAAGGGAGGCGCCGCCGGCAGCGTGCTCGACGTGCTCGGCCAACCCCGCCTCAACCACCGCCCCACCGTCCAGGGCGGGTTGCTGGCCGGGGAATGCGCGGAGCTCTTGCAGGCGTTCTTCGCGCCGCGGCGCTGACGCCCGCGACCCACAGAAGAGGGCCTGACGCGCGGTTGGGGCCCGGCCAGAGTCCTCTAACGTGGGCCACTACCGGAGACCAAATCCCTTATGCCCCGATTTGGTATTTGGCAGTGGACACCGACGTTTCCGGAAGCCGGCTTGCACGGAAGCTCGACACCAGCGGGTCGATCTGTCCGTGCAGAATCTCCGCGGTGAGCGCGCGGGCGACGATCGGTCCGAGGGTGATGCCGCTGTGCATGATGGCCTCGTAGTACCCGGATATCTCGCCCGCCCTCCCGATCAAAGGAAGACCGTCTAGAGGAATGGGTCTATATCCGATGCGGACGTCTGCGACGGCCGCGTCGCGCAGCTCGGGCACTACATGCTCCGCTAGTTGCACAGCGTGCTCGACTGCCTCACTCGAGACGTGGCCCGTCCTGCGGAGCTCGGGCTCCGCGTGTCGAGCCAGCAGGAAGGCTCGCGCCGGCCCATCCGGGCGGATCGCGATCCCGGGGGCGTGGATCATCCGGTGGATCCAGTCCCCACTCGTTTCGAGCCGGACCGCCAAGCCAGGTCTGTCCCTCATCGGGACGTGACGGCCAACCATCGCTGCAACGCGCGGAGCAGCCGGGCCAGCGGCGTTAACAACCTGGTCGACGTCGTGTGCCTCGCCGGTCTCCAACTCGATTGAAGTCACGGTTCGGTCCGTCACGGTGATGCTGCGCACTGGGCTTCCAAACGCCTTCCTGGCGCCGCTCTCGGTCGCGGCGTCGACTAACGCCTCGACAAGCTGAGGCCCGTCGACCCAGCCCTCCGACGGAAGTAGCGCCACCCGCGGGAGCGCTGGGCCAAGCACCACGTGCGGCTCGAGCACTCGTCGAGCCCGCCCGGTCTCCCACACCTCCGCGGGATAGCCGAGCCCTCGTAGCTCCTTGACCACCGTCATCACCTCGTGCTCGTCCCGAAAGTCGAAGCGAAGGTGACCCGTTTGGTTCCACCACGCCGGGCCAGCGCATTCCGCCGCCAGACGCTCGTGCTCCCTCAGTCCCGCGAAGTTCAGCTCGAAGTAGGCCCGATGCCCGACCTTACTGGAGGCGTTCACCCAGGCCAGGCTGGCGCTGGTCGTCAGGGCGCCGGGTTGCCCCGCATCGATGAGCAAGACGTCCGCGCCTTCTCGGCTCAGGTAGTACCCAATGCACGCGCCCAGGGCCCCTGTGCCGATGATCGCAATCATGCTGCCTACGTGCTACGCACGACAGATTTGCAGAGCCCCGGTCGTTGTCGCGTCAAGCCGAATAATTCCAGCGCCACCGCACCACGGTCAAGCATTTCTGAAGTAAAAGGAAGCGCAAACGGGAAGGCTCCGCCGGCGTCATCGGCTGCTATCCACGCGGCAATCCCGGCTGAGGCGAGCAGTCCCTGAGCTACCTCTGCCTCTCTGCGATTCGGGAAGGTCGCTACCGAGCGGCGCATCGTGCTAGCCGAAGGTGAACACGTAAGCCTCGACGGCGGGAGCGAGGAAGGTGATCTCGAACGTGCGGTCGGTGATCGATCCCCGCTGACGCACGAGCTGATAGAGCCGCGGTTGCGCGACCATTCCGTGGCCTTCTTCATCCACGTCGATCCCGCGCGCATCGCCCGGAGGTTCGCCGTCGACCTGCACTCGGAACGGCACGGACGTCCCGCGCTCCCCCTGTCGCAGGACGAGATGCAGGTCGCGGGCATGGAACCGGAACGCGATCCCTCCGTCGGCTCGGTTCAGTGCGCTGGCCCTACTCTCGATCGTCCAGTCTCCGGAGAGAGCCCACTGATTGAGCCTCAACGAGTCTGGCGGGACGTACGTTCGAGGCTCGTCGAACCCGACACCCCCGGGAGACGCGAAGTTCTGAGTTTGCTCGTAGCCGAGGTACGTCTCGGGCGACGCCAGGTTCGTCCAATCGGCTTGAGCCTCGAAACCGGGTGGTGCCGGATTCGTCCCTGCGCATCGGCGATGTAGACGGCGGGCCAATAGTGGTTGCTGAACGCGCGCCAGACCCCATAGTCGCTGTCGATCGCGATCGGATACTCGATCCTCATGTCCTTCACGGCTTGGCGGACGTTGTCCACGTCTTGCTCGAACGGGAACTCGGGCGTGTGCACGCCAACGGTGACCAACCCCCGATCGTGGTACTTCTCGGCCCACGCGCGGACGTAAGACAGAGTGCGCAGCCAGTTGATGCACGTGTACGTCCAGAAGTCGACGATCACGACCTTCCCCGCGACGTCCGCCGCGCTGAGCGGAGGCGAGTTGAGCCACCCGGTCGCCCGGTCGAAACCCGGGAGGTGACCCTCGGAGGACATCGGAGACGGCCCACCGTGGCGGAACACGTCGCGCCAGCTCATGTCGCACCGTCGACGTCGACGATCGCCTGCGCGAACGCCTCCGGGGCCTCCTGCGGGAGGTTGTGCCCGACTCCGCCCGCGATCATTCGGTGCGAGCACGGCCCCGAGAACTTCGCCGCGTAGGCGCTCGGTTCGGGATGGGGCGCGCCGTTGGCATCACCCTCGAGCGTGATGGTCGGCACAGTGATCACAGGTCCTTGGGCGAGCCGCTTCTCCAGTTCGAGGTATTCAGGCTCGCCCTCAGCCAGCCCGAGCCGCCAGCGATAGTTGTGAGTCACGATCGCGACGTGATCCGGATTGTCGAAGGACGCTGCGGTGCGATCGAAGGTGGCGTCGTCGAAGTCCCACCTCGGAGACGCGGTCCGCCAGATGAGCTTGGCGAACTCGCGGCGGTATTTCTCGTAGCCTGCCCGGCCGCGCTCGGTGGCGAAGTAGTACTGGTACCACCACTGAAGCTCGGCCTCCGGCGGCAACGGTAGCTTGCCGGTTTCCTGGCTGCCGATCAGGTAGCCGCTCACCGACACCAAGCCGGTGACGCGTTCCGGCCACAGCGCGGCGACGACGTCGGCGGTTCGCGCTCCCCAGTCGAAACCGGCGAGGATGGCCGTCTCCACCCCGAGGGCGTCCATCAAGGCGACGGCGTCGACCGCGAGCGCTACCTGCTCCCCATTACGGAGCGTCGCCTCAGACAAAAAGCGCGTCATCCCGCAACCCCGCAGGTAGGGAACGATCACCCGGTACCCCATCGCGGCCAGCCGGGGCGTCACCTCCTCGTAGCTATGAATGTCGTACGGCCAGCCGTGCAGCAGGAAGACCGCTGGGCCATCAGCCGGACCGGCGTCGACGTACCCGACGTCGAGGACACCGGCCTGGATCTGCCTGACAGGGCCCAACGGGGTGACGGCTGACTCGCTGTTCGCTTGTGTGAGTGCCACGGGTCTTCCCTTCGCTGATCGCGTATGCCTCACCCACAGCTACCTAGCGCAGCGATCTAAAGGCCGCACACATCTCCTTGCTGAAGAGCTCGGGCTCCTCCCACGCGGCGAAGTGGCCACCCCTGTCGACCTCGTTGAAGTAGACGACGTTCGGGTACGACGCCTCGACCCAGCTGCGCGGCGTCCGCCAGATCTCGCCCGGGAACGTCGTGAAGCCGAACGGGATCGACGACGCTGGCAGAGGCTTCTGGCCGGCAGCAGGCGCGTCTGGCCCGTAGGCCTCCCAGTACGACCGCGCTGCCGAAGCGCCGGTGCCGGTCAGCCAGTAGGTCGTGACATTGTCGAGGATGTG
>VAWT01000190.1 GCA_005883415.1 Actinomycetota bacterium
CCCGCGGATCGCTGACCGTGATCACGGGCCTGTCGGGTTCAGGAAAGTCCTCGCTGGCGTTCGACACGATCTACGCGGAGGGCCAGCGCCGCTACGTCGAGTCGCTGTCGGCGTATGCCCGGCAGTTCCTGGGACAGATGGACAAGCCCGACGTCGACTCGATCGAGGGGCTTTCACCAGCCATCTCGATCGACCAGAAGACGACGTCTCGGAACCCTCGCTCGACGGTGGGGACCGTGACCGAGATCTACGACTACCTGCGGCTGCTTTGGGCCCGGATCGGCCAACCCCATTGCCATATCTGCGGCCGACCGATCGCGGGGCAATCGGCCGAGCAGATCATCGACCAGGTGATGGAGCTCGAGGAGGGCTCGCGGTTCATGGTGCTGGCGCCGATCGTCCGAGGCCGCAAGGGCGAGTACGGAAAGCAGCTGTCAGAGCTCCAAGCGGAAGGTTTCTCCCGCGTAAAGGTGGACGGGGAGCTGCGGCGCCTCGAGGAGGAGATCGTGCTGGACAAGAAGTTCAAGCACGACGTCTCCGTGGTCGTAGACCGTCTGGTGATGAAGTCCGAGCTGCGCAAGCGACTGGCCGATTCGATCGAGACCGCGGTGGCACTGGCAGACGGGCTGGTGGAGATCGAGCTGGTGGACTCCGGCCAGACGCTGATCTTCTCGGAGCGGTTCGCCTGCCCGGTCCACGGACCGAGCCTGGTGGAGCTCGAGCCAAGGATCTTCTCGTTCAACTCCCCGCACGGGGCGTGCCCGCGCTGCACGGGGCTCGGGTCGCAGATGGAGATCGATCCTGAGCTGGTCGTTCCCGACTCATCCCTGTCGATCGGAGAGGGGGCGATCGCGCCCTGGGCTCAGAGCGCGTCTGACTACTACGACCAGCTGACCCAGGCCATCGCCGAGCGCTACACGATCGATCTTGAGACCCCTTGGGAGAAGCTCTCCGCCGCGCAGCGCGAATTCTTCCTGCACGGCACGAACGGCGACCGGGTTCAGGTGAGCTATCGCAACCGGTTCGGTCGCCGCCGCTCGTACGCAACCCGGTTCGAGGGGATCATCCCCAGCCTCGAGCGCCGGTATCGCGAGACGGAATCGGACTTCGCGCGGGAGAAGATCGAGGAGTACATGACCCTGAGGCCGTGCCCGGAATGCGGCGGTGCGAGGCTGCGGCCGGAATCACGCGCTGTCCTGGTCGGAGGGACGCCGATTCACGAGTTCACCGGGCTGTCCGCCCGGCGGGCGCTGGAATGGGTCCGGGGGCTCGAGCTCTCCGAGCACGACCGGCGCATCGCCCGGCTGGTGCTGAGGGAGATCGAGGAGCGGCTTCAGTTCCTGGAGAACGTCGGCATCGGCTATCTGACTCTGGAGCGGGCGGCGTCCACGTTGGCCGGCGGTGAGGCACAGCGGATCCGGCTCGCGACCCAGGTCGGCTCATCGCTGGTGGGCGTCCTCTACATCCTGGATGAGCCGTCGATCGGGCTGCACCAGCGGGACAACGCCAAGCTGATAGCGACGCTAGCGCGGCTGCGCGACCTCGGCAACACCGTGCTGGTCGTGGAGCACGACGAGCAGACGATGCGCGCGGCGGATCACCTGATCGACCTGGGGCCGGGCGCGGGCGAGCACGGCGGGCATGTGGTCGCCGAGGGGAGCCTGTGCTGCGTGACTGGAGTGTCGGGCTCTGGGAAGTCGACGCTGGTCAATGAGGTCCTATACAAGGCGGTCGCCAATCGGCTGCACCGCACCAGGCAGCGAGCGGGCACGCACAGGCGGATCGGGGGACTCGAGCAGCTGGACAAGATCATCTACGTCGATCAGTCGCCGATCGGTCGCACCCCCCGCTCTAATCCGGCCACCTACATCGGGCTGTTCGATCAGATCCGGGAGCTGTTCTCCAAGACCCAGGAAAGTCGGGCGAGGGGGTACAAGCCCGGCCGGTTCTCATTCAACGTCAAGGGCGGCCGCTGTGAGGTCTGTCGCGGTGATGGACAGATCAAGATCGAGATGCACTTCCTTCCGGACGTGTACGTCCCGTGCGAGCAGTGCCACGGCAAGCGCTACAACCGCGAGACGCTGGAGGTCCGGTTCAAGGGCAAGACGATCGCCGACGTGCTCGAGATGCCGATCGAGGAGGCGCTCGAGTTCTTCACGCACATCCCGAAGATCAAGCGGCGGGTGAAGGCGCTCAACGATGTGGGCCTGGGGTACATGCGGCTGGGGCAGCCGGCGACGACTCTGTCCGGAGGTGAGGCCCAGCGCGTCAAGCTCGCCGCGGAGCTGTGCAAGGTGGCAACCGGCCGGACCTTGTACATCCTCGATGAGCCAACCACCGGGCTGCACTTCGCGGATATCCAACGATTGTTGGAGGTGCTGAGAAGGCTGGTCGATGCCGGAAACTCCGTGATCGTGATCGAGCACAACTTGGACGTCATCAAGGTGGCCGACCGAGTCATCGATCTCGGTCCCGAGGGCGGTGAGGAGGGTGGCCGTGTGATCGCCACCGGAACGCCCGAGCAGGTGGCCAGAGTGGCGGACTCCTACACCGGCGCCTATCTCATTAACGTGCTCCCCAGCCGTCCCCGGACAGCGGCGGTCGCGGCGGCCTGATCTAGCGGGCGGCGAGGGGGTTCAGAGGCTGACGGGAGGTCGGCGTTGGGGCGAGGTTCGAAGGCTGACTCGGGGCGCGAGCTCCTGCAGCCCAATTCCCGGGCGAGGCGGGTATCGGTCGCTAACCTTCTCACAGGGGTTACTCACTTTGTCTGCGCTCGTTTTGAAGAGGTAGGACTTTGGTCTTCCTGATCATCCTGATCGTGGCGGCCGCCGTGCTGGCCGCCTGGCTGCTCGTCGGGGTAGCTCGGTTCGTGCTCGGCGATTTTCGGCTTCCGAAGCTCCGCGAGAGCTCGGTCCAAGGCGCCTCGCCATCGGGCTCTCCCGTCCGAGCTGTACGCGGCAGCGCCACCGAGCATGCCGGGAGCGAGTCGGAGACCGGGCATAACGGGCGCCAGGCCCGCCCAGCGGGCAGCCAGCGCCAACAGCGGCGCCAGGAGCGCGTGCTCTACGACGACTCGGACGTGGAGCAGGCCGTCCGCGATCGGCTATACGGCCGCCACGGTCAGCGGGATTGAGCCCGGACAGAGCCGAGGGGACGCTAGGCGCCCGCCTGGTGCTCTGGGCCCAGAAATGGCGCTTCTACCAGCACAACTCGTTGCCGTGGAATCGGGCAAGGATCCACTGGGAGCTGATGCGGCGGGGGGCGTTCGCGCGTTGGCCGCTTCACGGCAACGTGCTGGAGGCATTGCGCGAGCAGAGGCTCGAAATCGGTGAACACGTGCTGTTCGAGCCCGGCGTGTGGCTCACCGCGCCGGGTTCAGCCGAAGTCCGAATCGGGCAGGGAACGTTCCTGAACCTGGGGGTGATGATCGCCTCCGCGAGGCTGGTGGACATCGGCGAGCACTGCATGTTCGCCAACGGCTGCTTCATCACCGATGCCGACCACCGCTTCGACGACCCGAGCCAGCCAGTCCCGTGGCAGGGTTTCACGTCAAAGGGTCCCACCCGGGTAGGGGACAACGTGTGGTGCGGCGCGCACGTGGTGATCACCGGCGGCGTGACCATCGGCGAGCGCTGTGTGATCGGCGCCAACTCCGTCGTGACCCAAGACATCCCGCCGTTCTCGATAGCGGCTGGCGCTCCAGCCAAAGTGCTGAAGAAAGTTGAGTACGGACCCGCTACGAGTTCTTGATGACGATTCCTTCGAGGATCAACGCCGCGTGCTCCGCCGCGTCGATCGCTTCCTCTAGACGCTCAAACAGGTCCTTCCACCGGATCACGACCATCGGATCGATGCCGGTGTCGAAGAGCGACGCGACCGCTTCGCGCGTGATCCGGTCCCCCTCGTTCTCGAGTCGATGAACCTCGACCGTGTAGCGGGAGATGTCACGGAAGCCCCGTAGGAGGGGCACGGCCTCGGCGATCTGGCGCGTGGCGGCCCGCAACACGCGGGCGAGCTGGATCGCCTGATCCATCGGCGCCTCGATCTTGTAGAGCCCGAGGTAGTCGGCGACTTCCTCGGTGAAGTCGAGGATATCGTCGAGCGCGGAGGTAAGCGCCAGGATGTCCTCCCGGTCGATCGGCGTGACGAACGCGTGGTTGAGGCGATCGATGATGTCGTGCGTGATCCGATCCCCCTCGTGCTCCCGCTCCTTGATCTGGTGGGCCAGCGACTTGCTGTCGGGGTAGTTGGATAGGAGCTCATCGAGCAGGTCGGCCGCCTGCAGGACGTTCTGCCCCGCCTCCTCGAACAGCTCAAAGTAGACGCGATCGTGGGGCATCAGCACCTGCGACAGGCGCGGCATGCACCCGATGGTATTGGGCCCGGGCCGCCGGGGCCCCGGCAGCCGGCCGGCATAACCGGCGATAACGCGGAAATTGGGCTAAGCGCTATGTGAGCGCGGCGCGGAACCTGGCCAGTTCGTCCTCGTCGATGGTGTATGTGTGCTCCGGGGTGGGGAAAGCTCGCCGTCGGACGTCCTCCGTGTACTCGGCCACTCCAGCCACCATTTGCGCCTTCGTCTCCGCGTAGCGCTTGACGAACCGGGCCACGTGACCGTCGTAGATGCCGAGCAGGTCGTGGAATACGAGCACCTGACCGTCGGTGGCCGGCCCCGCGCCGATCCCGATGACGGGCACGTCGAGGCGCTCCATGAGCTCCTGTGCGACGGCGGCCGGGATGGCCTCGAACACGATCGAGAAGCAGCCCGCCTCCTGGAGCGCGACCGCATCGCGCGCAACCTGGAGCGCCCGCTCCGCGGTCCGTCCTTGGGCCCGGTGGCCGCCGAGGGCCGTCGCGGTCTGTGGGGTGAGACCGACGTGTCCCATCACGGGGATCCCGGATTCGGCGATGGCCTTGGCTCGCTGGACGCTGGTGCCGCCGCGCTCCAGCTTCACCGCGTCGCATCCTGCCTCTTTTACGAACCGCTGCGCCGTGCGGATCGCCTGCTCGTCGGAGGCCTCGTAGGACCCGAACGGCAGGTCGCCGACGAGCAGCGGCGTCTTCAGACCGCGACGGACGGCAGCGGCGAGCATCAGCATCTCATCGGTAGAGACAGGCACGGTCGACGGATAGCCGAGCACCGTCATCGCGCCCGAGTCACCGACCAGGACGATGTCGACGCCGGCCTCCTCGGCCACCTGTGCCGAGGGATAGTCGTAGGCGGTGATCATCACGATCGGCTCGCCGAGCTGCCTCTTCTCCGCGAGGCGGGGGAGCGTCATCGGCACCGGACGGCTCAGGTCCTCCGGGACCGGGGTGTGCGGAATATGGGACATCGATGCCTCCTCTATGCGGCCGCGACCGGCGACCCGAGCAGGGTGGATACGTTGTCGTCGACCGCCACCAGCTCGTTGTGCTCGCGGACGTGGACGACGCGCGGGCGGTAGTGCTTGAGCTCTTCCGGGTCATAGCTGGCGTAGGAGATCACGATGATCGTGTCCCCCCGCTGGACCAGCCGGGCAGCAGCGCCGTTGAGCTTCATGTCGCCGGAGCCGGGCTCGCCTGGGATGGTGTAGGTCTCGAATCGTGCGCCGTTGTTCACATCGACCACGGCTACCTGTTCGTACTCGCGGATGTCGGCCACCTCGAGAAGATCGGGATCGATCGTGATCGACCCGACGTAGTGAAGGTCGCAGTCGGTCACGGTCGCCCGGTGGATCTTCGATTTCAGCATCGTGCGCTGCAATGCAGTACCTCCTGTTTCGCGCTCCCCGCCTGTTCCCCATCGCTGGTCGAGGGCACTTGAATTGATTGGTTGTCGATGAGTCGGGTCGCGCCCACGCGAGCGGCGACGACGGCGAGTACTTCCCCGCCGTCGATCCGCTCCCCCACCGGCGCGAGGGTGTCTGGATTGACGAGCTCGAAGTAGTCGAGCTCCACGTTTTCGAGTTCGGCCATCGCGGCCGCGATTACCGTCCCGGTAGTTCGCTCGTCCGAGGCGATCGCCTCGGCGGCGGCTCGGAGCGCGCGGTGAAGGGCAGTCGCTCGTCGCCGGTCGGACGGCGACAGGCGCTCGTTGCGGCTCGACATCGCCAGTCCATCGGGCTCGCGCACCGTCGGGCAGATCTCGATCCGCACGGCGAAGTCGAGGTCTAGGGCCAGCCGTCTGATCACGACTGCCTGCTGCGCGTCCTTCTGGCCGAAGTACGCCACGTCGGGCTGGACCATATTGAAGAGCTTCGCCACGACAGTCGTTACACCCTCGAAGTGGGCGGTTCCGCGGTGCTGGCCCTCGAGCGGCTCGGTGACTCCGGAGACGGACACCCGGCTCGTGAAGCCCTGCGGGTAGACCTCCTCGACGCCGGGGGCGAACAGGTAGTCGACGCCGACGCCGGCGGCGAGCTCGCCGTCGCGCGCGTGGTCTCGGGGATAGGCATCGAGGTCAGCCGGCTCCTCGAACTGGGCGGGGTTGACGAACAGCGACATCACCACGACCTCGCACTGCTCGCGCGCCTGCCTGATCAGCGACAGATGACCCTCGTGCAGCGCTCCCATCGTGGGCACGAGCCCGATCGTCCTCTCGGACCGACGGGCTGGCCGAAGCAGGTCGCGTAGCTCGTCGACGGTGCCAACAATCTTCACGCGGCCGCCGCCTTTGGGCTGGACGCGCCCCCATCCGGCTTGGTTCGCCCGAGCGCCCGCGTGGCCTGCACGAGCGTGTCGAACAACGGAAGCAGGTCGCCCGCGCGCTCGGCGACCGCCGCGCGCTGCGCCGCCACGGTGGCGCGATCGCCTCGGGCCACGGGTCCTGTCAGCGCTCGCTCCGGCCCCATGGCGGCCCAGTTCTCAACGGTGGCGCGAACGAGCGGCACGAGCAGCTCTCGCTCAACGCCCGTCGTGTGCGCTATCCGCTCCGCGGCTGCCTCGAGCGTGACCAGAAAGTTCGACGCCATCGAGGCCGCGGCGTGATAGGCGGCCCGATCGGCCTCCTCGACCTCCACCGCCCGCATGCCGAGGGCGTCGGCCAGCCTGCGGGCGAAGCGCAGCGCCAGAGGTGTGCTGCCGGCGATCGCCGCTCCAGCCCCGGCGAATGTGGTGACTGGCCCGGCCACGGTCATGAGCGGGTGCAGGGAGAACGCCTCATGGGGCTCGAGCACCTGCAGCGGGGTGGCGCCCGAGCAGTGGCCAACAACGGGACCGGGAGTGATCAGTGCGGCGGCGCCGGCAATCTCCTGGTCTGGGACGCACAGCAGCACGGCATCGGCGCCGGCGGCATCGGCTCCGCGACCGAGCGGCCCTCGAACGGCGTACCGCTTTTTTGCGCCGTCAGCGCTGAGTATGGCCGCCAGGGCCGGACCGACACGGCCCCGGCCGATAATCGCCAGGCAGGGACAGGAAGGATCGTCCGCTGAGGGCTTCCGTTCCAGTTCTCGCATCAGAGATACCGGTCGGTGATCTGGGGAAATTGGTGGCTAGAGGTCAGTCCCAGTGGCGGTGACGGCCTCGGACTGGATGTTAGCGCCGGGCATTTGGCTCGCGTGGGTGATACCCATCACACGGCCTCACCCACCATCCGTCGCTTTCGCCGCCTCCCAGCACGCTCCAAAGGATCCCCGCAGATTCCGGATTGCCACCTACGCGTCGTCCAGCGTCGCCTCTAGGATCAGATGGATGCCAAGCGCCGCCGAGCGCCGCGACGCCCTGAAGGCCGTCTACCGTGAGGCGAGGGAGTGTGTCCGCTGCCCGCTTCACCAGACCCGAACCCAGGTCGTCTTCGGCAACGGAAGCGCCAACGCC
>VAWT01000388.1 GCA_005883415.1 Actinomycetota bacterium
TGATCTGCTGCAGGCGGTCGAGGACGAGCTCCGTCGCCGCCGGTTCGGGGAGGTCGTGCGGCTGGAGGTTGGGTCGACGATGGATCCTGTGCTCCGCAGGCGGCTAGTCGAGTGGCTGGGCGTGGACGAGCTTCAGGTGTACGACGTCGAAGGACTGCTCGACTTATCCGACCTGTGGCAGATCGAGGGCGTGGAAGGCCACCCAGACCTACATCAGCCTCCGTGGACGCCGCTGACCCATCCCGCGTTCACAGCCGGGGCGCAGGACGCCGACGGGCAGCCCGACGTGTTCGAGGCGATGCGCGAGGACGACGTCCTGGTCCACTTCCCCTACCAGTCGTTTGCGACCAGCGTGGAGCGCTTCGTCAAGCAGGCGGTCGACGACCCGAACGTGCTGGCCATCAAGATGACCGTCTACCGGACCTCGGATGACTCGGCGCTGGTGCCGTCGCTGATCCAGGCCGCCGAGAAGGGCAAGCAGGCGGTGTGCTTGGTGGAGCTCAAGGCACGGTTCGATGAGCGGTTGAACATCCGCTGGTCCAGAGCGCTCGAGGAGGTCGGGGCGCACGTGGTGTACGGCATTCCAGGTCTCAAGACCCATGCCAAGGCAATCCTGGTCGTGCGCCGCGAGCGCGAGGGGCTGCGCCACTACGTGATGATCGGGACCGGCAACCTCCACGCCAAGACCGCCCGGCTGTATGAGGACTTCGGTCTGTTCACGACCGATCGGGAGCTGGGGCAGGAGGTCGCGAACCTGTTCAACACGCTGACCGGCTATGGCCATCCACGGCGCGAGCGCAAGGTGCTGGTGGCGCCCGACTGGATGCGCGAGCCTCTGCTCGAGCAGATCGATCTCACGATCGCCGCCCACGAGGAAGGCGAGCCCAGCCGCATCGTGATGAAGATGAACTCGCTCGTCGATCGCCGCTGCATCGAGGCCCTGTACCGAGCCTCGCGGGCCGGAGTGCCGATCGACCTCAACGTCCGGGGGATCTGTTGCCTGAAGCCCGGGGTCCCGGGCGTGTCGGACACGATCAAGGTGGTCTCCGTCGTCGGCCGGTTCCTCGAGCACTCGCGGATCTATGCCTTCCACCGCGGTTCCGAACACCGCTACTACATCGGCTCCGCGGACCTGATGCCGCGCAACCTGGACTCGCGGGTCGAGCTGCTGGCCCCGATCGAGAACCCATCGCTGCGAGCGGAGCTCGACGACACGCTCGAGCGCTGCCTGGCCGATGACACGTTCGGCTGGGTGCTGTCCTCAGACGGCAGCTGGCATCGACGCCAGGGACGGACCCGCTGTGTGCACTCAGAGCTGATGGAGCGGACGCTCGAGGAGTCAGCCACGGCGGCGCAGTAGGGAGCTTTCCGACCGCAGGAACGGGAAGACTCCTCGACCAGGTATGCACAGCGACGCCCTGCTTGTAATCGTGGTCGCCGCCGCCCTGGCGTTCGACTTCACCAACGGCTTTCACGACACGGCCAACGTTGTGGCCGCGTCCATCTCTACCCGCGCCCTCTCGCCGCGAGCCGCGGTCACGATCGCCTCGCTGTTGAACTTCGCCGGCGCCTTCATCTCCTTGAAGGTCGCGGCCACGATCGCCACTGGCATCATCGACGCTTCCCAGGTGTCGGAGACGATCGCGTTCGCCGGGTTGATCGGCGCCATCACCTGGAACCTGACCACCTGGCTGTACGGCCTTCCGTCCAGCTCCTCACACGCCCTCATCGGCGGGATCGTGGGCGCGATGCTGGCAGGCGTCGGCGGCGCCGGCGTCAAGGCCGCCGGGGTGCTCGGCAAGGTGGTCATCCCGGGGCTGATCGCGCCGGCGCTCGCGTTCGTGGTCGCGGCGGCCTCGATCGTGCTCATCTACTGGCTGATCGCCCGCCGGCGTCCGGGAGTGGTGACCCGAGGGTTCAGAGCCGGACAGGTCGTCTCCAGCGCCATGCTGTCGCTGGCTCACGGCACCAACGACGCACAGAAGACGATGGGCGTCATCGGCTTGGCGCTGGTGGCGCACGGGGACTTCACCGCGCAGCATTTTCACGTCCCTACGTGGGTCGTGGTGTCCGCGGCCTCGGCGATCGCGCTCGGGACCTTCGCCGGGGGCTGGCGGATCATCCGCACCGTCGGCATGCGGATCATCAAGATGGACACCGCGCAGGGTTTCGTCTCGCAGGGTGCGGGGGCTGCGGTCATCCTGGCCTCTTCGCACTTCGGCTACCCGCTGTCGTCCACCCACGTGATCTCCGGCGGGGTCATGGGAGCGGGGGCCGCGAAGCGGGTGTCGGCGGTCCGCTGGGGCGTGGCTGGAACTATCGGCGTCGCTTGGGCCCTCACGTTGCCGGGCGCCGGCCTGTTCGGGGCGCTTGCCTGGTGGCTGGCGGATGTATTCGGCTCCGGTGCCCTAGGTCCGCTTTTGATCACGCTGGTCGCGGGGGGCGTGCTGGCGATGCTGGCGCTGCTGCGCCGGGTGCGTGTCTCCGAGCCGGTCCGCGTCTGATGCTCGGCGCGATAGTCAACACCACCACGCTCGGTGCGCGGCTGGCGCGGTCGTGCTGGGGATCGTCTTGATGACCCAAAAGTAGGCCGGTGCGCGCATGCGCGCACCGGGAACAGCTATTTATTTACGGGCTCGGGAGCTGGAACCCGGGACCGTTACCGCCACCACCGCCGCCGCCCGGACTCTGCGACTGCTGGGCCTTGGCCGGCTGCGCGCCGAGGGTCAGCTTGACGTCCTTGGTCTGCCCGCCGCGCTTGACGGTCAGCGTGACGGTGTCGCCGGGTGAATAGGTGGCGATCGTGCTCACGAAGTCGTTGACGGATGTGATCCGCTTGCCGTTGACGGCGGTGATCAGGTCACCGGGCTGAAGGCCAGCCTTGGCGGCGGGGCCTCCCGGCGCGATCGGCTGGCTGCTCTGGGAGCTGGTCGAGATCGCCGCGCCGCCCTGGACCTGAGCGTTGAGGCTGACGCCGACGTAGGCGTTTTGGGCCTTGCCGGTGGAGATGATCTGGCGCGCGATGCGGACGTCGCTGTTGGCGGGGGTGGCGAAGCCGACGCCCGAGCTCGAGCCCTGACCCTGGCCGTTCTGGTTGCCGGTGTCGATCTGGTCGTTGAGGCCGATGACCTGGCCGGCGGCGTTGATCAGTGGACCGCCAGAGTTGCCGGGGTTGATCGAGGCGTCGGTCTGGATCGCATTCGAGATCGTGAACGCGTTCGGAGCGCTGATGGTCCGCCCGACCGCGGAGACGATCCCGGTCGTGACCGTGCCCGGCAGGCTGAACGGACTGCCGATCGCGATCACGCTGTCGCCGACCTGGACATTGCTTGAGTCTGCGAAGTTCAGCGGGTGAAGCCCGGAGGAGGGCACGCCTACGTGGATGACGGCCACGTCAGCCCCGGGATCGGAGCCGACGACGCTGGCGTTGGCGCTGTGACCGTCGGAGAACTTGACCTTGATGGTGGAGGCGCCCTGGATGACGTGCTGGTCGGTGAGGATGTTGCCCTTGTTGTCGTAAACGACTCCGGCGCCCTCGCCCTGCGTCGGCTGCTGGCCGAAGCCGAACACGCCGCCGCTCTGGGTGCCCGAGGTCGTGATGTCCACCACACCGGGGTTCGTCATCTTGTAGAGCTGGTTGATCGTCAATCCCTTGGAGCCCGCGACGGGCAGCGCCGAGCGGACCGCGGGCACCGTGGTGGTGGTGGTCACGGTCTTCGTGCCCCCGCCGCTCGAGATGATGGCGGCGATGACGGCACCTGCGGCGGCGCCGGCAACGATCGGGAGGAATCGACTCAGGGACCTCATCTGTTCACCTAGCAAAGCAGACGCGCATGAGAACCCATTCAGAAAATGGTGAGAAGTCCGTAAGAGCTACGAGGGGGACGCCGGTGGAGGCGGCGGTGCGAGACCACCGGGTGCCGGCGGCGGCGAGTCCCCGCCACCGGGCGCCGGCAAGTCCCCGCCACCGGGCGCCGGCAAGTCCCCGCCACCGGGCGAGGGCGGCCCGCCCGCCCCGGGACCCAACCGCCGACCGAAGCCGCGTGGCCCCGTGCCGTTGACGAGCGCCTTTACGCGGGCCTGGAGCCGGCTCAGCATCTGCTGCTCTCGCGCCGCGGTGATTACGCCTGCCGCCCTCGCCTTGTCGAGCCGGGTGCGCTCATCCGAGACGATCGCGTTCTCTAGACCGGTCGCCGACTTGCCTTTAGAGGAGGCGACCTGCGCCAGCGACTTGCCGCTGCGGAGCTGGTCGAGTAGCTGCGGGACCGAAAGTCCGAGGTAGTGCGCGGCCGCCCCTAGGGACCCTCCGCCGGGCGGTCCGCGGAAAGCGTGAAAGCCACCTCTGGGCCCGAGCGGGAGCGGAAGCCCGCCCGATTGCCGGAACCGCTGCAGGATCGCGTTGGCCTGCGCCTGCGTCAGCTTGCCGGCCTTCACCGCGGCGCCCAGCTCGTCTTGCAGCGCGCCCGCCAGCGCGTCCTTGAGGTGCTGCGGGGTAACGCCGAGGCGGTGTGCGGCGT
>VAWT01000191.1 GCA_005883415.1 Actinomycetota bacterium
GGTTCGCAGCGGCCATCCCGTGACCACGCTCATCCGCTCGTGCGTAGGCCTCCCGCGCCTCGGACAGATCACCCCGAGCGGCGAAAAGGTTGCCCAGCTCGTAGGCCGCGTCGGGGTCACCCTGCTGATCACGCAGGCGAAGCGCAGCCTCGTCGACATCGGCGCTGGACAACGAGGCAAGCCTAAATCTGCCCCATATCGAGCCGCGTGCGATCGATCACAGAGGTTGCGAATGAACGAGGATGACGCCGGGAGCGCTAGCGAGGAGCCTGTCCGGCGAACTCTCGCAGCCGCTCCTTGCCGTCACCCACGAGCGGGGACCCGTGAGCGAGCAGCAGGTGCTCGAAGTCGAGTTCCAGCAGACGTTCAAACGACGCTAGTAACCCCTTCTTGACGTCCTCCGGGTCATCACCCAACAGAAAGTCGGGAACAAATCCGATCGGATCATCCGGCGCGCCCCACCTGACCAGCCCGTCGGCCAGCGCGACAGCCCGCGCGGACGGGATCTCGAGCGCGGTCTCGTCCGGGCAGATCGCTCCGACCTCGTGTGCAATGACGCCTCCCTGCAGCTCATCGCCGAAGTCGAACGGCTCGACACGCTGCTCGGAGCTGAACTCGTGCATCCCTGGACGGCTGGCGCGGACCGGGATCGCGAAGGCTTCGACCAGGCGGCCGCTGTGACGGTAGTGATGGCGGTTCGACAGCACGATCGCGCGCGGCGGACCGTGGTCGGCGAACCACTCCATTGGATCACCGCCGCCCTCGAAGCCCTCCGCTGGCAGCAGCGGATCGATCAGCGCCCCGCCGTCAGAGAAGTAGTAGGAGCTGACGTCGTGGCGGATCCCCTCGTGGAATGCGCTCCACTGAAAGAGGCCCGGAGCGATCTCGCGCATCGTCGCCCGCGACCTAACGACCGGATGCGCGATCCGGTGACTGGTTCCAGTGCTCGATCGCCCTCGTCTCACGCTCGTGACCGAGAACCCCGATCGCCCCGGCGCCGAACTTGAAGCGGGCGCCTTCCGCGACCTCCATCTCGGCCCAGCGCGCCGTCAGGACGCGCAGGATGTGGCCGTGGGCGAACGCCAGCGCGCCCCCGTCGGCCGATGCAAGGCGCGCGAGCGCACGGTCCGCACGTGCGCCCACCTCGGCGGGACTCTCACCGCCCGGACATCCGTCGCGCCACAAGTTCCAACCGGGCCGGGTTTCGCGAATTTGGGGAGTCGTGAGTCCCTCATACTGCCCGTAGTCCCACTCGCGTAGATCGTCATCGAGCTCGACGACTTCCCCGAATCCCGCGATCTGGCATGTCTCCAGTGCGCGGCGCAGCGGACTCGAAAGCACGAGCGAGACCGAGTAGCCGGACAGTAGGTCCGTCAGCGCCGCGGCGCGCTTGCGGCCATCGTCGGTCAGCGGCAGATCGGTGCGACTGGTGTGCTGTCCGCTGAGGCTCCACTCGGTCTCGCCGTGGCGGACCACCACGATCCGTGATGCTTCAGACACAGGCGGACCGCTAGCTGTCACTGGCGTCGTAGGCCTCGGCCTGAATCATCTCGCGGCCCTGGGCCTCGTCGAAGCCCGTGGAGGAATGTTCGGACTCCATGTGGGAGCGGAGTCGCTTGAGCAGCTCCTCATCGGTTGCCCCGGTCAGCGTCTCACCGCAGATGTTGCACTCGACCACTCGCATACTCACGGCGTGCTCCTTTCCAGCGGCTCGTCAGATTTCCCTCCCGTCCGCTCAATTGCTTGAACCTTCGCCCGCCGACGAACGTGCCGCTCCTCTGCCGAGACCGTCGCGCCCAGGAATGCAATGGCAATCTCAGCCGCCTCTTCCGCCCCGATCACCCGAGCGCCCATGCACAGGACGTTTACCCCGTCGTGCTCAACCCCCTGATGGGCGGTGTAGTGATCATGGACGGTGGCCGCGCGGATCCCGATGATCTTGCCTGCCGCCACCGAGACGCCGGCCCCCGAGCCACACACGAGGATTCCGCGCTCGGCCCGACCCAAGGCAACCGCCTGCCCGACCTCCAGCGCTTTGTCCGGGTAATCGATCGGATCGGTCGTCGCGGTGCCCAGATCAAGGACCTCGTGACCGGCCTGCTCGATCGCCGACAGCAGCCGCTCTCGCAACGGCACGCCGGCGTGATCGAATCCGCAGGCGACGATCATCCTTGCCCCATGGCGGTGGGGGTCTCCACTGGAGAGGCGGTGCCGGAGATCGCGTCGGGCCGCGGGCTCGACGGTGTCTCGAGCTCGTGCGCGGCCAGGAGCGCGGCGCCGAGGACACCGGCCCGGACGCCGTGGCTGGCGAGCCGGATCGTGGTGCGCGTACCCAGTCCAGGCACCACGTACCCCCGCGCCACGCGCTTGGCTGGCTCGAGCAGCAGGTCTCCGGCTTGGGCGGCGCCACCACCGATAACCACCTCGTCGGGATCGAACGTGTTGACCGCATTCGCCACCCCGATCCCGACGCGCTCGCCCCAGATCTCGACCATCCTGCACGCGGACGCATCGCCCGCGCGCGCGGCCTCGACCGCGTCCACGCCGAGGGTCGGCTTGCCCTCGGCGCGAAGACGGCCAAGTGCCGACTCGGGCTTCAGGTTCGCGGCTTGCCGCGCGAGCTCGTCGAGGGCATGACCCGAGGCGACGAACTCCAGCGACCCCGGCTGCGGGAAGCCCATCGGCGACGGGACCGAGCCGGCCAGATCGAGGCCTACGATCGTGTGACCTAGCTCGCCGGCGGCGCCGGTCGCACCTCGGTAGATCCGCCCATCGATCACGATCCCTGCCCCGATGCCGGTACCCACGGTCAGCATCACCAGATCGCGCGCCACAGCCTTCAGTTGCTCGTCGTGCGCTTCGGCGAAGGCCGCCACGGTGGCGTCGTTGTCGACGAATACGGGCACGCCCAGCTTCTCTCCAAGCGCGCTGCGCAAGGGCACGTCTTTGAGCGGCACGTTGACCGAAGAGATCACCCGGCCCGTAGCAAACTCCACGATCGACGGGACCCCGATACCGACGGCCTCCAGGCCGTCGTCTCGCATCGCCGCGACGGTCGAGGAGACCTGGTCGATTAGGGCGTCAGAGCTCGCCAGTTCGGTCGGCTGCACCTGGGCGTCTTCCAGCCGATCGTCCCGCAGGTGCGCCGCCGCGGTCTTGGTCCCGCCGAGATCTACCCCGATCACGTTCATGGCGTCTCCCCTGCCGGTATGCGGCTCGCTGCCGCCTCGTCGAGCAGCACCGTAACTTCGCCGGCCAGGGAGGGCAACAGCGACGCCGGGAAGTGCGGGTCCGGCTGGGCATCGGGTCCGAACGCTGCGGCCACGGCGTCCGCCTTGGATTCGCCAGCGACCAGGAAAACGATCGACCGCGCCAGCGTCAAAGCTTTCAGCGTCATAGACACCCGCGGCACGAACGGCTCGAGGCCGGCCTGTTCGACGCCAACCACCAACCGCGAGCGCTCAGACAACGACTCCTGATCGGGGAACAGCGAAGCGATGTGGGCATCTGGCCCGAGGCCGAGCAGAAGCAGGTCGAAGCGCGGCGGGCCGGCATCCAGCAGCTCCCGCTCATATTCGTCCGCTCCCGCCGCCGGACCGAGCTCCCCTCGCATGCGGTGGACGGTCAGCCGTACGTCACCGAGCCGTTTGAACAGGGCCTCGTCAGCCAGCTTGAAGTTCGAGAGATCATCGTCGGGAGGTACGCAGCGCTCGTCGCCGAACCACAGCGTCGCGCCTGTCCACGCGTCCCTGCTGTCGGCCGCCCGCTGGTAGGCATCGCGAGGGGTGCTGCCCCCGGTGAGGACGATGTGGCCGCCGGCCTGCGCGGTTGAGACCATTAACTCGGCGCAGGTCGCGGCGGGGTCCGCCAGGACATCCAGGCGGACGCTCAACCGCTCAGTCTCCGTGCCGCCGCGAGCGCCGGCCCGTACGTCGGGTCGCGCAACAGCGCTTGCCGCACGCCCTCCCCAAGGATTCCAGCCTCGCCACGGGAGGCCCCGAGAACCCTCCAGGTGCGGTCGCTGGGCAGCTCGTGCGCACGTAGGCCGCCGGGTCCACGGTCCAGCGAGAGCGAGAACACATCGCCGCAGCCGACGGTGACGCCGACCAGCCCCGGGACCTCCTGCTCGACCGGCTCGAGCTCGATCTCGACGTCATGCTCCGGAGCGTCGGCGACGCTCCGCAGCCCAGCGCCGTTGCCCGAACCGAGGGGCTCCGCGTCCCAGCGGAGACGCGAGCACAGCCACCCGGCGAGGAGCGTCGCGCTGGCGGCCGACGCCGGCTGGTGGCGCACCATGAGATTCGCGATCCGTTGTAGCGCGGCACGTCTCTTCGGCGGATCAAACGAAGCGGCGAGCCGCTCGCGCCATGGCGTAGTCCGCAGCCACGCGAGGTCGACGACGTACGCCGACCGCAGCAGTTCGGTGGCCCGGGCAAAGGCCTCCGGCGGATCCGCCAGATCATCCGAATCGAGCAGGATCACGTCCACGAGGTCCAGCGCCACCCGGACTGCCTCGTCGTACCCGTGCGGCGACCACAGCATCGTCGGCAGCTCCGAGACGATCACCGGATCGATGACCGTGTCGAGGCGCTCGAGCTGTTCAGGACCCAGGTCGATCTCGACCTCCTCCAGCATCACGCCGAGCCCGGAGCCGTCAGCGGGCTCCTCGTAGCGCATTACCGCGCGGGCGTCGAGCTTCTGCCGTCCTTCCTCGACGGCGCACAGAACCGTGCGGGAGGCGTTGTATCGGCCGAGCCGTTGCAGTCGGTTGGAGATCTCCCCCTTCCAGTCACGATCCACGACCACCACGAAGTTGAGCACACGCGCTGGGGCCAGCGCCTGGTTGGCGGCGTGTCGTTCGCGCAGCATCTCGCGCAGCGCCGACTCGATGTCATCCGGCGTCGTGTCCTGGGCGCTCCAGACGTCTTCGGTCATGGCTTCAGGGAGTCGAGCACGCCGGTGTACGGCTCACAATCGCCGCCACTTGCGGCCGCCGTCCAAGAGCGCTTCCGCTGCCGCGGGCCCGGCGGAGCCGGCCGGATACTCGCGGATCGGCGAGTTGCGGTCCTCCTGCCAGGCGGTCAGGATGGGGTCGATGATGCCCCACAGAGCCTCGATCTCGTCGTTGCGAGTGAACAGCGTCGCGTCGCCGCGCATGGCGTCCAGGATCAGCCGCTCGTAGGCCTCCGGCGATTCGGACATGAACGACGTGCCATAGCGGAACTCCATGATCACCGGGCGGATGCGCATCCGCGACCCGGGGATCTTCGCCCCCAGCGATACCGACACGCCCTCGTCGGGCTGGACCGTGAGGATGATCTCGTTCGGCTGCACACCCACCGAGCCCGAGGTCTGGAGTGCTAGGTGCGGTACCGGCTTGAGCGTCACGGCGATATCAGTCACCTTGCGGGATAACCGCTTGCCCGTGCGCAGATAGAACGGCACGCCGGCCCAGCGCCAATTGGAGACTTCGAGTCGGAGCGCGGCGTAGGTCTCGGTCCGCGAGTCGGGCGCGACGCCTTCCTCCTGACGGTAGCCCGGGACCCGCTCCCCACCGACCACTCCGGGGCCGTACTGGGCACGCAGGGCCATCGAACGGACGTCACGGACCCGCGGAGGAACGATCGCCTCCAGCACCTTCACCTTCTCGTCCCGGAGCCGGTTGGCCTCGAACGACGCTGGAGGCTCGATCGTCAACAGCGCCAGTAGCTGCAGCATGTGATTCTGGACCAGGTCGCGCAGGGCGCCCGCGCCTTCGTAGTAGCCGGCACGCCCTTCGATCCCGATGTCCTCCGCCGCCGTGATCTGGACGCTGTCGACATAGTTGCGGTTCCAGACAGGCTCGAACAGGGCGTTCGCGAAGCGCAGCGCCAGCAGGTTCTGGACCGTCTCCTTGCCCAGATAGTGGTCAATGCGAAAGATCTGGGACTCGTCGAACACCTCGAGCAGGTCGGAATTCAGCTTCCGGGCGGAGGCCAGGTCATAGCCGAACGGCTTCTCGATCACGATTCGTGTCTCCGCCTCCTCGTGCTCGCTGAGGCCGGCGTCGCCGAGAGCGCTTCAGTCCCTCCAGCACGTTCGGGTCCGGCCGCGTGCGCGAGAAGCGCTCGATCGATTCGCGGACGGTGTCCTGGAACTGCTCGTCCGTCATCTCGGAGCGGGCCACGCCGATAAGGTCGAACCGCTCGGGCAGGGCGCCCTCGTGCGCCAGGTTGTACAGCGCCGGCAGCAGCTTTCGGTGGGCTAGGTCGCCGGTGGCGCCGAAGATGACGAGCGCCGTCGGGTGAACTGGCAGGCGCTCGAGGCCTTCGATCAGCGGATTGTCTTCGACGGGTACAGCTTGATCGATGGTGGTCGCGGAGCTCAGTCCAGTACTCCTTTGATTCGTTGTGTCAACGAGCGCACTGCCTCCGGCAGTGGGCCCTCGAGCTTGATCCGCTCGGCTTTCAGGCCCTGGTCGTGCAGCGTCTGAAGGTCCCCGGCCGCCTCGGCGGCGCACAGGGTCCCGAAGGAGTAGCCCGCTCCCGGGATATCCGCATCCCGCTGTGGATCGGTCACCAGCTGCAGGAACCTGCCCGTGGGAGGACCGCCCTTGTGGAGCTGGCCGGTTGAGTGCTGGAAGCGCGGCCCGTAGCCGAAGGTTGTGGCAGCGCCCGTGGCGGCCCGGATCGACACCCTCATCTCTTCCACCGCCGCATCGAGCTCCGCTGAATAGGGCAGGTAGCCGAGAATCGCCACATAGTGCGGCGGACCGGCGTCGCGCAGTAGATCGCGCAGGGCATCGTCGGAGGCACTCTCGAATGTGGGAATCGATCCCGAGTCCAGCACCTGTTTAGTCTTGTCCTTGGCCTCCTGGACGTTCGGCTGGTCGAAGGGGTTGATCTCGATCGCCCAGCCGGCGACCGCGACCGCGAACTCCGAGATGAAGAAGACGCGGCCGAGGTCTACCGCGCCGTGGGTGGTCAGAGTGATAGTCGGATGTCCGGCCTCCGCCAGGCGCTTGACCGCATCGTCGAGCGCCTCATCAGGCTGATCGCCGTTTCGCAGGTACGCGACCACGCGGTGGTTTCCGTATACGTCCGGCTCGCCGACCGGCTCCCCGGCCACAGGGAGAATCCCACGGCCCTGCTTGCCCGTCGACTCGGCCACCAGCTGCTCGACCCAAAGACCGAAGCTCTCGATCGGCTCGGACACCAGGAACGTCAGCTTGTCCCGCCCCTGGCGCGCCATCTCGCCGAGGCTCGCCCCGAGCCAGAGACCGGAGTTGGACTCGCTGGAGTCATAGTGCGCGCAGACCTGCTCGGCCACCTGGGCGCGATGAAGAAGCGCCTCGATGTTGACCCCCATCAGCGCCGCAGGGACCAGCCCGAAGTACGACAGCACCGAGTAGCGGCCACCGATGTCGGGCGGGTTTAGGAACGTCCGCCGCAGGCCGTCGTCCTTGGCCAGCCTCTCCAGCGACGTACCGGGGTCCGTGACGACGACGAACTGCTCCGGGCGCGCAAGCGAGGAGAAGTAGTGGTAGTGCGAGAGGGTCTCGATCGTGCCTCCGGATTTGGAGGAAACGATGAACAGAGTCCTCTCCATCTCGACCGAGTCCTGGACGCCGAGCACCACGTCAGGCTGCGTCGAATCGAGCACGTGGAGCCGCAGCCCGTCGGGGATCTCTCCGAATGAACGGCGGATCACCTCCGGACCGAGAGACGAGCCGCCCATCCCGAGCAGTACGGCGTCTGTGAATCCGTCGGCCCGGCAGGCGGCGGCAAACTCGTGCAGCTCAGGCGCCTGCTCGAGCAGCGCCTCTGAGACAGTCAGCCACCCTAGCCGGTCCTCTATCTCCGCCACTCCGGGCCCGCCCCACAGCGACGGGTCCCGCCGCCATACGCGCTGCGCCACGCTGTCATCCATCGCGCGCTTGACGCGCTCCGCGATCGGCGTCTCGAGATCTGAGGGAACGGTTCCCTGGATCGTCGGGGGCCGGCCGGTCACAACCGCCTCCCGTCGCTCCTCGATCCCGTCAAGGAGGCGATTCATGGCGTCCTCGAACTGCTTGACGCCCTCGACTAGCAGCTCGTCTGTGACCTGGTCCATGTTGATCCCCGCCTCCGCCAGGGCGGCAAGGTCGCTCGATGGGTCTTGCTCGGCCGTCGGACCGCTGATTTCTAGGTGGTCGGCGACCGCCAGCAGCGTCGCCATGGGCATCGTGTTGACCGTGTGCGCCCCGACCAGCCCGTCGATGTATTTCGTGTCCGAGTAGGCAGGATTCTTGGTCCCGGTCGAGGCCCATAGTGGCCGCTGCACGGCCGCGCCGGCGTGGCGCAGCGCCTCCCATCGGGGCCCGGAGAAGATCTCCTTGAACCGCCGGTAGGCGTGACGGGCGTTCGCGATGGCGGCGGTCCCGGCGAGGTCGGTCCGTCCCAGCTCCTCCAGCTTGCGGTCAACATTGGTATCCACCCGCGAGACGAAGAACGAGGCCACCGAGTTGACGTCGAGCGAGAGCCCTTCGTTCTGGCGGCGCTCGAGCGCCTTGATGTAGGCATCCGCCACCTTCTCGTAGGCCTCGACCGCGAACAGCAGGGTGACGTTGACGTTGATGCCCTCGTAGATCGCCTGCTCGATCGCCGATACGCCCTCGGGCGTGCCCGGGATCTTGATCATCACATTGGGACGGTCCATCCGCTTCCAGAAGTCGCGTACTTCTTGAAGCGTCCGCTCGGAGTCGTGTGCCAGATCAGGAGAGACCTCGAGCGAGACGAACCCGTCCCGCCCGTTGGTCTCGCGGTGGATGCCGGAGAGGACGTCGGCTGCGCCCTGGAGGTCGCGAATCGCCAGACGCCAGAAGATCTCCTTGGCGCCGAGGTTCTCCCGCGCGCCCTCGGTCAAGTCGTCGTCGTAGTCGCTCGAGCCCAGAATCGCCTTCTCGAAGATCGACGGGTTCGAGGTCACGCCGCGCAGCGAATCTTCGTCGACCATCCGCTGAAGCTCGCCGCCGACGACCAGCGATCGGCGGATCTGGTCAAGCCAGACGCTGACGCCGGCTTCGGTCAGGGCCTTCAAGCGCGGGTTGACTCCAGTTGTTATGGCCATGTTTCGGTCATACCTCCTTGACGCGCTTGACGACCGCGCGAGCAGTTTCGAATACATGCTCCGGCGTGAACCCAAAGTGCCTGTACAGAGCCCCAGCAGGCGCGGATGCACCAAAGGTCTCCATTCCGATGACCTCTCCGTCCTCCCCGGTCCACCGATGCCACCCGAAGGTGCTGGCGGCTTCGAGCGACACGCGCGCTTTCACCTCCGGAGGGAGCACGTGGTCGCGGTACTCGGAGTCCTGGGAGGCGAAGTTCTCGACGCACGGCATGCTCACGACGCGCGTCGGGATGTCCTCTGCCTCCAGCAGGTCGGCGGCTCTGGCGCAGATGTGAACCTCGGTTCCGGTGGAGATGAGAATCAGCTCGGGCGGGTCGGGCTCCCGATAGGAGTCGCGCAGCACGTACGCGCCGCGCTCAATGGCGTCGGGCGGCACCGCTGAGGGATTCCAGGTCGGAATCCCCTGGCGGGAGAAGACAAGCGCGCTCGGATGATCCGCGGAGCGAATCGCGTAGCGCCACGCCAGCGCGGTCTCGTTGGCGCCCGCGGGGCGGACGACCCTCAGCCCCGGCATGGCGCGCAGTCCAGCTAGTTGCTCTATCGGCTGGTGCGTTGGGCCGTCCTCGCCCAGCCCGATCGAGTCGTGCGTGAATACGAAGATCGATGGAAGCTCCATCAGCGCGGCCAGCCGGATCGAGCCGCGCATGTAGTCGCTGAAGTTGAAGAAGGTCGAGCCGTAGCCGCGTAAGTAGTGCACCGTCAGCCCGTTGACGATCGCGCCCATCGCGTGCTCGCGAACGCCGAAGTCGATGTTCCGTCCCGCGTACTCACCTCGCTCCACCTCGGCCGCATCATCGCTCGTCGTCAGCGTCGAGGGCGAGAGATCCGCTGAGCCGCCAACCAGCTCCGGAACTTGCCTCGCCGCCCATTGCAGGACCTCGTGAGACGACTTGCGCGTGGCGGTCATGGTCCCCGAGGCGTGAAAGCGCGGAACTTCGGCGTCCCATCCCGATGGCAGCTCGCCCCGGATCATCCGCTGGAGCTGGGATGCGAGGTCCGGATGCTCCTGCGCGTAGGCGTCGAACTTCGCCTGCCACTCGGATTCCAGCTCGGCGCCCCGCTCGACGCACCCGCGGAAGTGCTCGGGCGCCTCCTCAGGGACGAAGAAGTGCTTATCCGGATCCCAGCCGTAGACCTCCTTGGTCAGCCTGACCTCCTCCTCCCCAAGCGGCGAGCCATGGGCGGCGGAGCTGTCCTGCTTGTGCGGGCTGCCGAAGCCGATGTGCGAGCGCATGACGATCAGCGAGGGGCGCTGTGATTCGGCGACAGCGGCGTGCGTCGCCGACTCGAGTCGCTCCAGCGACATGTCCTCTCCGACGTTCTGTACATGCCACCCGTAGGCCTGGTACCGGAGCTCGACATCCTCGGAGAAAGCCTCGGACGTGGGGCCCGAAAGCTGGATCTTGTTGTCGTCGAAGAAGACGATCAGCCTTCCCAGGCCCCAATGGCCAGCGAGCGAGGACGCCTCCGAGGAGATGCCCTCCTGAATGTCTCCGTCGGAGACGATCACGAATGTTCGGTGGTCGACGACCTCGTGCTCCGGGAGGTTGAAGCGAGCCGCCAGCATCCGTTCCGCGAGCGCCATTCCGACGGCGTTCGAGATGCCCTGGCCGATGTCTCCGTCGGAGACGATCACGAATGTTCGGTGGTCGACGACCTCGTGCTCCGGGAGGTTGAAGCGAGCCGCCAGCATCCGTTCCGCGAGCGCCATTCCGACGGCGTTCGAGATGCCCTGGCCGAGCGGTCCCGTCGTAACCTCGACGCCCGGAATCTCGCGCTCGGGATGCCCCGGAGTCTCGGAGCCGAGCTGCCGGAACTGCTCGATGTCTTCAAGCGTGATGTCGTACCCGGCGAGGTAGAGCGTCGAGTAAAGGAGCATCGACGCATGTCCGCACGAGAGCACGAACCGGTCGCGGTCAGGCCAGTCTGGATTGCGAGGGTTGTGCTTGAGGATCCGCGTGTACAACAAGTAGGCCACTGGCGCGAGCGCCATAGGCGTTCCCGGGTGTCCGGAGTTCGCCTTCTGCACGGCGTCCATAGACAGCGTGCGGATCGTGTCCACGCACAGCTCATCGATGGTCTTGGCCGTGCTGGTTGCTGTCACGAGGGCACCACTATTCCCAGCATAAACAGATCGGCCCCCTGGTAAACGGCGAGTTCGTGACGATCTCGTTCATCCAAACAGCACTCCGTAGCGCTCGTATTCCTCCACGGGGACCCGGCGGACCTCGGCCACGGCTTCTCCGCGCTGTATGTGGCCGAGCACGGTGGCGCGCGTCTCGAATCCCGTACGAGCCTCGATCTCTCGCTCTAAGCGGTGCCCGATCCCGCCCAAACGCGGATGGCCGAACTCGTCCAGCTCGCCGGTCTGAACGGACATCTCCGTGCCCTCTCTCGGCATCGCGCCCTCGGCGGCGACCACGATCGAGAAGTACCGCCCACGGGCGTGGCGGCGCCGGATCAGCCTGCAGACCTCGTCGATGTCGAAGGGGATCTCGGGGATCAGAATCACGTCCGCACCGCCCGCGAGGCCCGAATGCAGCGCGATCCAGCCCGCGTTGCGGCCCATGACCTCCACCACCAGGATCCGGTTGTGACTCTCCGCCGTCGTGTGCAGACGGTCGATCGCCTCGCTGGCCACGTGCAGGGCCGTGTCGAATCCGAACGTGACGTCGGTGGCGCCCAGGTCGTTGTCGATCGTTTTCGGGACGCCGATCACGTTCACCCCGTCTGATTGCAGGCGGCTCGCGACCCCCAGGGTGTCCTCACCTCCGATGGCAATGACCCCTTCCAGGTTGTGGCTTTGAAACGTCTCCCGCACCCGCTGGACACCGTCCTCGCGCTTGTACGGGTTGGTTCTCGTGCTGCGGAGGATCGTGCCGCCCCGGGGCAGGATCCCGCGAGTGGATTCGATCGTCAGCTCCTCGAACGAGTCCTCGAGCGGACCGCGCCACCCATCTCGAAAGCCAATAACGGCGTCGCCGTAGTGATCGACGGCCTTGCGGACGACGGCGCGGATGACAGCGTTCAGTCCGGGACAGTCGCCACCTCCGGTCAGCACACCGATGCGCACGGCGGACATCCTAATTACGATCAGGTTCATGCCAGAGCTCGATCCTCTCGTTCGGGTGGAAGCGGCTGCCGCGGTGGTGGCCGCAGGCGCCGGTGCCGGCGTTCTCGTGCAGCGCCGTCACACGCGCCGGATCGCCGATGACCCCGAGCGCGCGATCCTCGAGGCTCCGCCCGCCGGTCGACCGCTGAGTGTCGCCTCATCAGACGGGACCGAGCTTCACGTAGAGGTCTTCGGCGCCGAGGAGGCTCCGACCCTCGTGTTATTGCACGGCTCGAGGCGACCGTGCCGGCTGATGAGCAGGCCGTAGTTGCCGGACATTCGCTCGGCGGAATGTCGATCGCGGCGTGGGCCGAGCGTCACGATGTGTCGCCCAGAGTGAG
The DNA here is from genome assembly GCA_005883415.1 of Actinomycetota bacterium. Classification (GTDB taxonomy): domain Bacteria; phylum Actinomycetota; class Thermoleophilia; order Solirubrobacterales; family Solirubrobacteraceae; genus Palsa-465. Next base: position 12,601 of record VAWT01000191.1, read on the forward strand.
GGGTGCCGCACTCCTGTTCACAGGCCTCGGGGGGTTGGTCGGCGGCCAGCTCGTGGTTCACGTGCCGCGGTTTGCGCAGGCCCTCGCGGACCCCGTCGCCCGGTATGCCTTCCTCGGCGCCCGTGGCTCGCTCCCGCGCGTCTCGACCCCCGTGAGCTATGCCGCGATTCGCTACGTGGCGTTCGGCCCCAGGGCCACGCCGGCTCAGGTGGCGTTCTATGAGCGGATGCTGGTCGCGTGCCCGGCGGACGTGCGGTCCAAGGTCGGGCTGGCGATGCAGGAGATGGAGCTTCACCATGTGCTTCCGCGCCTCACTGTCCCTACGCTCGTGATGGACGGCGAAAACGACAGGCTCACGCCGCCGACCCACGCCCGCCGGATCGCCGAGGAGCTGCCCGACCTATTCGAGCTGGTCGTCCTGCCAGAGACGGGACACATGGGGCCGCTGGAGCGCCCCGCTGATGTGTGCGACGCATTGCGGAGGTTGCTCGCGGACGCTGGACGCGACATCGTCGCCGCCGCGTCGGGGTCGCCCGGCGCGGAGCACGCCCCCTGAGCCGCGCCTGACGCTCCGCGGGCCCTGGGCTGCGCGGGGCCGGGGGGGCGGTCTGACACGATGAGACGATGACCGCTGGTCCGGAGGTTGGTCCCGGGGTCTGCCACGTCCTTCGCGAGGATCCAGATCTCGCCGAGGCCGTGCCGGCTCCTCGACGGGAGGAGGTGGCGAATGCGTGCACCGTCCGCGAGATCCGGCTGCCGGCGGGTCCCTGGCCGGTACACGATGCCGCGGGCGGAGATGGGATCGGCTTGCTCATCGTGCAGGGAATGCTGATCCGACGGGCCGGAATCGATGGGCGGTTTGGTGCCGAGCTGGTCGGCCGCGGAGATCTGATCCGTCCCTGGCAGGGCGAGAGCGGATCGCTGACGCTCCCGCTGTTGACCACCTGGATGGCTACGGAGCCGACCCGGTTGGCGGTGCTCGACCAACGGTTCGCCGTCCTCCTCGGTCGGTATCCCGCGCTGGCGGGTGAGGTGCTCGGGCGTGCCATACGGCGTGCGCGCCACCTGGCCGTGAATATGGCGATCGTTCACCAGGCACGGGTTGATGTGCGGCTGCAGATGATGTTCTGGCACCTCGCGAGCCGCTTCGGCCGTGTGCGGGGCGATGGCGTGTTCGTTCCCCTGCGACTGACGCACTCCGTTCTGGCCGAGCTCGTGGCCGCCCGCAGGCCCACGGTGACCAGCGCGCTGTCGGCCCTCGCCAGAGCGGGCCAGATCCGAGCACTCGAGGACGGCTGGCTGCTCCCCGGCGATCCGGCGGGCGTGGGTCGGCGGCGTGAGCCTGTCGTTTTCGCCGTCCATCACGAGCGTAGGGACAGTGAGGCGGATCTCGTCGCCGCCGTGGTGATGCGTCCGTTCGGAGCCGCCGTTCACCTGCGGGCCGGGACGGTCAACCTGAAGCTCGTGCGGTGGATGGTGCTGGGTTCTGTCCCGGCCGCTTTCGCAGGTGCCTATCTGTTGCACCTGATGGGTCACGCCAAGTCCGCGCAGCACAACATCGAGGTGGCACTTGGGGCGGCGCTGTTGGTCGGCGCCGCTGCGATGGCGCTCCGCTACGGCCTGGACCGCAGGGGCGGCAACGGTCGCAATGCGATCGTGCACGACCTGATCCCCCGCCCGCTGCCTACTGTCGCGATCGGCGTCCTGGGGGGAATCATCGTCGGGATGACGTCTGTCGGATCGGGATCGCTCATGATCGTGCTGTTGCTGTTCCTGTATCCGACGATCGGCGCCAAGCAGCTTGTCGGGACCGACCTGACCCAGGCGGTGCCGCTGACGCTCGCGGCGGCGCTTGGCGCTCTGGCGTTTGGGCAGGTCGAGTTCGCGGTCACCGGCTCGCTGATCATCGGCAGCGTCCCGGCAGTCCTCGTGGGCTCGCTGTTGTCCTCGACGGTCCCCGATCGCTACATCCGCCCGGCGATCGCGTTCGTGATCTTCGCCTCCGGGCTGAAGTACGTCGGCGTGGCCACCACCACCCTCGGCTGGATCCTATGCGTCGTGCTGCTAGCCGGGGCGACGGTCTGGCTATTGAGGGCTCGTCCCTGGAGTCTCGAGCGCGACAGGCCTTCTGTGACGTCGCTCACGCCCAGCGTTACTTCCCGCCCGGCGGACGTACTTACCGAGAACGCAAAACCGCCGACCACCCCGCCTGACACACCGTAACCGCGGCGGGGGCTCGGCGCGGACCGCCAGCCTGAGCGGGCGGTCCCGCGCCACCCGCATGACCTGACGCTCGCTGGGCTCGAGCCCGGCGAGTGGCCTCAGTCGGCCCGAACGAGGAGGGCTCATCGATGCCCATCGTCGAAACGGACAAGCCTGACACGAGAATCCCTGCGGCCCGGACGGTGCTCGTCGCCGGCGCTTCCGTCGCGGCCGCGCTCACGACCGCAGTGGCGGTGCCTTCATCTGTCGCGTCCGAGTCACCTGCCGACGGCGGCCCTGCGACCGGCGTCGTCGGATCTCAGCTCAACAGCACGCTGGAACGGCAGGTGAGCGACCTGCCGCTGCTCTCAGCCCAGTGGCAAACGGCGTCAGGGACGCCGAAGCGCACCGCGGCCGCGGCCTCGAACTCGACGGGTCACTACTCGATTCCGGCGAGCATCGTGATGTGCGAGTCGGGCGGCAACTACCGCGCCGTCAACCCCAGCACGGGAGCCGGCGGCGCCTACCAGATCCTGCCCTCGACCTGGGCGTCGTACGGCGGCACCGGCCTGCCGCAGGACGCGCCCCCCGCCCAGCAGGACGCGATCGCGGCCAAGATCTACGCCACCGACGGTCGCGGCGCTTGGTCGTGCTAGCTGAGCTCCAGCCCCGCGCTGGCTGCCACATGTATTGCACGTCTCCGTTGCGGGTAGAGCAGCGACATGCCATCACAAAAGCAGCGAGCCGCCGCGCGCAAGAACGTCAAGCAGGCGCAGCGCGGGGCAAGGCAAAAGCAAACGTTGAAGAAGCTCTCGAGGAGCACGCGTACCGCCCTGGGCAAAGAGGCGTCCGCGGTGAGACGCGGCGATCAGCCGACGCGCAAGGAGCTCGAGGCCCAGGCCCGGAAGCTGAACATCCGCGGCCGCTCGAAGATGGGCAAGTCCGAGCTCAAGCGTGCCGTC